>DATKVT010000167.1 GCA_035529935.1 Williamwhitmania sp.
CGCCTGTATTTTGCAGGACAAACAAAATGATACAGTATAACAGTTACATTATGGCTTTTATGTATATAGTCACTCACATAACAAAAATATAATTAATTTTCGAAGCAGAGCTTCGAGGAATTAGACCTAACGAGATTAAAAGGATTCGTTTCTTCAATTTTTCTCGTGCAAATGAAATCTAAACCTTTCTCATCATATAGTTCAATTATAAAAGATTACACACAAGCGCGTTGCCTTATTAAACATAATTGAAGCATCAAAAAAAGGCGAGGAAAACCTCGCCTTTTTTTAAGCTTATAAAGTTGGAATTAATACCGTGCTCTAGGTTTATAGTGAGTATGGAGCAGCTCATGCGATTTATGACCAAGCGGTGCGCCCAAAAACTCAGCATAAATTTTTGAAACCTCAGGGTTTAGGTGGGATTTACGCAATGCCTTCCCTTGGTCTTCTTGGTAAATTGCAGCAGCACGTTTAGCTCTAACCTCAGGATTAGTAGGAATTGGCTGTCCTCCACCGCCAAGGCATCCACCTGGGCAGGCCATAATCTCAATGAAATGGTAGGAGGACTTACCTGCTTTAATACTCGAGAATAGCTCATAGGCATTTTGGAGCCCGTGGGCAACGGCGGTTTTTAACTCAACACCATCCAAGAACTTCCACTCTGGCTTGGGGTTTTCTATTTTAATAGTAGCCTCCTTTACCCCTTCCATACCCCGAACTGGAGTAATGTTGAGGTTTTTAAATGGAACTTCCCTACCAGTAACCAGCTCATAGGCAGTGCGAAGGGCAGCTTCCATAACACCACCCGTTGCCCCAAAGATAATGGCAGCACCGGTTGATTCACCCATGAGGCTATCGCACTTATCCTCAGGAAGGGTTACAAAATTGATTCCAGCTTGCTTAATCATAATGGCCAGCTCGCGAGTAGTCAGCACATAGTCTACATCTTTATAGCCACTGGAGCGCATTTCTGGTCTATCTGCCTCAAACTTTTTAGCAGTGCAGGGCATAATAGATACCGAAACGATATCTGCAGGGTTAATCTTGCGCTTTTCAGCATAATATGTCTTAACGAGCGCTCCAAACATTTGCTGCGGAGACTTGCAGGTAGACAGGTTGTCGAGATATTCAGGAAATGCATGCTCAATGAACTTGATCCAACCTGGAGAGCAGGAGGTGGCCATGGGCAACTTCACAGTAGGATCTTTATCAACCAATGCTCTCTTAAGTCTAGTTAAGAGCTCAGTCCCTTCTTCCATAATGGTAAGGTCGGCTGTAAAATCGGTATCTAAAACGGAGTCAAACCCCATTCGCCTCAGTGCAGAGACCATTTTGCCAGTAACTATGGCACCAGCAGGTATACCCAAATCTTCACCAAGGGCAATTCTTACGGCTGGTGCAGTTTGAACAACAACATGCTTTTTAGGATCGTAAATGGCATCCCATACCTCTTCAATGTAGTTCTTTTCGGTGAGCGCTCCGGTGGGGCATCGGTTAACGCATTGACCACAGTTGGAGCACACTACATCGTACATGGAGTTCTCGTAGAAGGTGGAAATCTTCATGTGCTCGCCCTTGTAAGCTACCGATAGGGCACCAAGGTGCTGAAGTTCCTCGCAGGTGCGCACACAGCGCTGGCAGCGAATACACTTGCTGTCGTCCTTAATAATTGAGGGAGACATTCTGTCGATGGTGTAGTTCTTCAGTGGAACTAGGTCAATAAACATTGGTTCCAAAATTTTAAACTCCGAAGCCAAGTTCTGCAGTTCACATTTACCATTTTTGAAACACTTTGTACAGTCCGCATTATGCTCAGAAAGCAGTAGTTCAATAACATGCTTCCTCGCGGTTCGAACCTTAAGCGTGTTAGTGTGAATTTCCATACCCTCGGCAGCAGGTGTTGCACAGGATGCTACCAATGCCTTTGCTCCCGTCTGTTCTACAACACATACACGGCAATTTCCCGCAATGCAGAGATCTTTGTGATAGCAAAGAGTTGGGATTTGAATGTTGAGCTGCTCGGCCGCATGGAGAACGCTAGTACCCTCATCCACAGTAACCGCCAAACCATCTATTTTGAGATTTATTTTTTTTACCATTGCAGTGAAATTTTCAAATTAGTAAATCATTTCCTCCTTAAAGTTCTCCACAATTGAAGAAAAGCTGTTGGCAACGCTCTGCCCAAGTCCACACTTGGCAGTGATTTTCATTGTTTGCGTTAGCTTGAGCAGCTGGTCGAGGTAGGAAATTGGCTTCTCCCCGCGCTTAACTGCTTCAATTCCAAGAAGCAGCTGCTGACAACCAACACGGCAAGGTGTGCACTGCCCGCAAGATTCTTCCTGAAAAAATTCAAGGTAATTCTTCAGCACGTTATACATTGAGCGAGAACTATTGAATAGCATCATTGAGCCACCAGTTGGAACTCCTTCAAAACCAATTATCGTTTCATTGAATTTTTTTCTAGGAACGCAAAATCCGGAGGCACCACCAACCTGAACGGCTTTGGTATCGCCATCACCAAACTCCTCCACAAAATGGTCCACGCTCATACCCAGTTCCAACTCATATATGCCAGCCTTTGGGGTATCACCAGAAACGGAAAATACCTTAGAACCACGGGAATCGGTAGTGCCCAAGTCCTTAAACTTCTGGGACCCATGTTTCAAGATCATAAACGCATATACCAGTGTCTCAACGTTGTTGATAACCGTGGGTTTGTTTCGAAAACCTGCCACGGTAGGGTATGGTGGCTTATTTCTTGGCTCCCCGCGATGGCCCTCCATCGACTCAAAGAGTGCGCTCTCCTCACCACAGATGTAGGCTCCACTGCCCATTATAATCTGAATTCTAAAGTCAATATTGAGTGACTTCAGCACTGCGTGAAAAGTGTCCAACTCAGTCTTAAGGTTTGGCAGTAAGAACCGATACTCACCCCTTAAATAGATAAAGCCCTGCCTTGCACCAATTACCTTGCCGCAAATGGCCATTCCACCAAAAACTTTATGTGGTACCTTAAACAGAATCTCGCGATCCTTAAACGTTCCAGGCTCGCCCTCATCAGCGTTGCAGACAACAAAACGCTCGTCGGCTGGCTGTTCAGAAGTAAACTTCCATTTTAGACCAGTGGGGAAGCCAGCGCCACCACGACCGCGTAGACCGCTGTCAAGTACCTCTTTTACAATGGTCTCGTTAGATAGCGAATATGCTTTCTGCAAAATTTCTTTAGGGTTTGCATCCTGGTCAAATATCAGGTCTACCCGTTTCAGATGCGTATATGTCATGATAATTTTACCTTTCTATTTATGGTTCTACTTTTTCATGTATTCGGAAATAATATCCCGAACTTTATCGGCGGTTAGCTCGGTGTATGCTTCATCGTTGATGAGCATTGCCGGGCCTTTATGACACCAACCAAGGCAGTTGGTTTCCAGCAGAGAAAATTTCCGGTTAAGGGTGGTTTCTCCAACCTTAATCTTCAGAATATCCTCAACGGTCTGCAGGATGGCATTTTTTCCCTTCATGGAGCAGGTAATGGTTTTACAAACCCTAATTACATACTTTCCACGCGGTTCGGTATCAAGAAAGGAGTAAAAGGTCGCCGTGCCGTAAACTTGGGCGGCCGAAATGTCGAGTTCGCGGGCAACTTCCGTCATTGCCTCCTGAGTTATAAATCGCTCCTCCTGTATTATACCCTGTAAAATTGGGATTAGCGCTTCCCTCGACCGACCGTGTGAATCGGCTAGGCTCTTTACTAAATCGCGAGTTTCAATCATAGCCATGCTAGTTAAATTTGAATTTTTGTTATTTCGTTAACACTGTTATTTATATAACGTCATTAACTTTTTCATCTTTTTGATCTTCAAGTATAAAACTATATTCGCCATAGGATATTTACCATGACTATTCAACACCTGGCGATATGAGAAATGTCATATTTCTTCAATAAATCTAGCCGCAATTCCAAAAAAAAGAGCCCCAATTGGAGCTCATTAACCTGAATATAAGTAGGTTTATTTGTCAATCAACTATTTTCATCTCATTGAGCAACCATCCAGCCCCAGCATATTTATCAATAATAAATAGGGCATACCTCACGTCGAGGGCAATATTACGACAACGACTATTGTCGAACATGATGTCGCTCATGGTTCCCTCCCAAACCCTATCGAAGTTTACGCCAATTAGCTGCCCCTTTCCATTTAGAACAGGAGATCCACTGTTGCCCCCGGTTGTATGATTCGTTGCGATAAAGGCTACCGGTAACTTACCCTTCTCACCAAAGCGGCCAAAATCCTTCATTTCGTACAGTTTTTTCAACTTAGGCGGAACAACATAATCGTATATTGTTGAATCATCCTTCTCCATTACGCCTGTGAGGGTTGACTGAAATTCATACTGCACGGCATCGCGTGGTTGATACCCCTGCACTTGTCCAAAGGCAATGCGAAGGGTGAAGTTGGCATCGGGATAAAAAGTACGCCTAGGATTCATCTCCATGGTGGCGCGCATGTACCGCCTCAATTGAATATTGATATCCTGCTCCATTTGGGCAAGCGAAGGTGCTACGGACTGGCTGTACATCTCCATGATATCATGATTTATTTTAACGGCTGGATCGAGTGAAACATCCCTAATAGAGGCTGAGTCTAGCTGCTGCAGAAGAGCAAAAGCCTTTAATGAATCTGCAAACATGGAACGCTGAAAAACCTCTGCAGCTATGGTATCGGGCCAGTGCCGAACATCCCTGAATGCAGCAAGCATATCTAGGGGAACAAACTGAGCTGAAACATTCTGCAGATAAGCACTCAACATCGAGGACAAAATCTTCCTGTCTATTGCTGGATCGTAATTCTTATAAAAGGTATGCAGGTAAGCGTTAAATTCCCTCAACTTTAGAGAATCAACTGAAGAAAACTCACTTTGCTTCTGAAGTTTTTGCGCTAAGCGCTCAAACTGGGCAGCCACTCTAAATATTTCTATGGAACCGATTGCCTCTCGGTAGTAATCACGAGCATGAGAAAAGGGTGCATATTCCTGATAATCCTGTTTTAACTGCGGAAGCAGCATGCCATACTGTGCAGTCCTCGCAGTGTTACCGTTTACCCAGGTGGAAAACTTTTCCTCCTGCTCTTCCTTCACCTGAATACCATTACTACGAGAAAGTCCATTAACTTCACCTATCCATTTTTTCCACCCATTCGCTACGGAGGCGTACTTAGCTGCATACATTATCCTTACTTTTTGGTCAGAGGCCATTGCCTCACCCATAATTTTCAAACGAGATTGCCGTAGCGCAATCTTGCAAGGATCACTTTGATCAACCAATTGTCGAACTGCAAACGAAGGAATGTATTCCTGAGTTCGTCCGGGATATCCATACACCAGCGTAAAATCACCAGCCTTAATTCCCTTAATTGAAAGTTCCAGAAACTTTTTTGGCTTATAGGGAACGTTAGAGGGCGAGTAAGGGGCAGGCTTGTTATCCTTTCCAGCATAGATGCGAAAGAGGCTGAAGTCGCCTGTATGACGAGGCCACATCCAATTATCGGTATCTCCTCCAAACTTACCAATTGATGAAGGCGGGGCACCAACCAAGCGAACATCGGTAAACTCCTCGTAGGTGTACAGGAAATATTGATTCCCATTGTAAAGTGGATCAACCTCCACAACATAGCTATTGCCCTTGGTTGCGTCAGCCTTCAATGCCTTTATTCGCTGGGAGATGAGCCTCTCACGATTTATTTCAGAAACAGTATCGGTAATACCCAGCAAAACTGTAGAGGTAACATCCTCCATGCTGACAAGAAACTTCACACTCAGTCCTGGATTCGGTAGTTCCTCTGCTTGAGACATGGCCCAGAAACCGTTTTCAAGATAATTGTGATCCAACGTGCTATGGGCCTGAATAGAACCATATCCGCAGTGATGGTTGGTAATTAATAGCCCTTCACCGGAGATAAGTTCTCCAGTACAACCACCACCAAACTGAACAACGGCATCCTTGAGGCTTGCATGATTAACGCTGTAAATATCTTCTGCCGTTAACTTAAATCCTTCTGCCCTCATCTCCTTCAACTTTTGCATACCAACGAGCAGAGGAAGCCACATACCTTCATCGGCAATGGCAGTTCCAGTAGTGATAAAAACAGCAACGAGAATCACTATAAATCTTCTCATACTTACTTTAATTTATGTTATTCACAAAGTTTTCTAATTCAATATAAAGCCGCTGAACGGGAAGACCCATAACGTTAAAGTAGGAGCCTTCAATTTTCTCAATTCCAATATAACCTATCCATTCCTGAATACCATAAGCACCCGCTTTATCCAAGGGCCTGAAGTGGTCAAGATAGAAAGTAATCTCATCGGCGGTTAACTCTCTAAAATACACATATGTAGAAACTGAGAACGTAGATATCTTTTCTGGTGTTGAAAGCGTAACCCCGGTGATTACCTCATGACGCTTTCCTGAAAGGAAGCGAAGCATTTCTGCAGCTTGAACAAGGCTTTCGGGTTTACCCAACAAAATATCCTCACAAATCACCACGGTATCGGCAGTAATCAAAATATCACCTGACACCAAATTGGGAGCATAAGCATTGGCTTTGAGGGCAGCTAAGTAGACCGGAACATTAGCCAATGGAATATTTGTCGGAAACGTTTCTTCAACATTGGCCGTGGTAAGAATCTCAAAATTAACACCCAACTCTTTGAGTAAGAGTTGCCGTCGTGGCGAGGCAGAACCCAGAAAAACTCTATAAGGTAAAAGTTTATGCTCAAGCATCAAAGCATCAATATTTTATACTCAACAATAAAATAAAAGCACACAGAGTATAAGATTCCGCCAAGCATAATAAACTTTGCGTAATTGCTAATTCTTGTATAATCTGTTTTGACCTTTGCAACAAACAGCCGAGCAATCATAAATAAAAAAGGTAGCAATACGAATGTTACTAGATAGGCCAACGAGAAGTAATCGAAACCTCCATCAGGAAGGAACATCAACCTAGTTATAAAGAGATACACCAATGCAAATACAGTTAACATAGAGAGAAGAATTACGACCCACTTTGAACTCTGTAGACCAAATGCCAAGGGCAGGGAGTTGCGACCAACAACGGAATCACCTTCAAAATCTTCCATATCCTTCACTATCTCACGAATGAGTGTAAGAATAAATGCAAAAAAGGAAAAGCCACCAACCCAGTAAATGAGCACATTCAAGTTAAGGCCAAGGTTAATGAGGTCAGAAAGGTATGCTTTATTGAGTAGTGGTAGTTCAAATATTAGGACTAGCATTGGGACAATGCCGGTGAGTACCGCCACCAAAATATTACCAACTAGCAGCTGGCGTTTGTAACTTACGGAATAGAACCATAGCAGTCCCGCTGCTAGTGGAAAAATCAGTGCAAAACTAAAAACATGCACAATGTAGGAAACATAAAGTCCAGAAGCAACTCCAGCGGTGTTCAGCCAAAAGTGTAGGGCGATACTGGCTCGCCGAGAAACCTTCTTACCAACTAATGGTCGGTTAGGTTTGTTTATGGCGTCGGTTTTAATGTCGAAGTAATCGTTGATCACATAACCAGCTGCCGCAATGCAAACAGAGGCAAGCACAAGAAATGCAAAGGTTACCGTTGACAGCTGAAGACTCAAGTTCATGAGTGACAGAATAGGTGCAATAACAAGATACCGGATGGCCAATTGGGTAATAATGATTATTACCAGGTTGTTCCACCGCATTAGCCTCATATAAGAGGAAAACTGGCTATTAATGAATTTCTTATACATAAGGCCAATAGTTTTGTGCTCGTAATACTTGTTCAACCACGTCTCTTACACAGCCTTCCCCACCCTTGTATGGCGAAATATAGTGTGCCAAATCCTTTATCTGAGGCACAGCATCAGCTGGAGCACAAGGAATGCCAGCCTGCTTCATTACCTCATAATCGGGTAGATCGTCACCCATGTAAAGTAGATCAACTGGGGCAATTGAATGTTTGCCACAAAAATCATTAAAATCACTTAGCTTATCGCGCGAGCCAAGATAGATGTCGGTAACGCCCAAACCTTGGAATCGAGCCCTTAAGCTCTCCGATTTTCCGCCAGAGATTATGGCAACTGGATAGTTCTTACTAAGCGCTAACTGTAAGGCATAACCATCACGCATATTAGCAGTACGTAGCATCTCTCCACTTGGGTGCAAATAGATTGTTCCGTCAGTAAAAACTCCATCCACATCAAAGGCAAAAGCCCTTACGCCTTTCAGTTCATTTTTAAAAAAATTACTCATGAGAAGTTATATCGTTATCCGTTTTATTTTCTGCTTTCTTAAGGGCAATCAGCTCACTAAATAGAGCATAGAGGCGCTGAAGCTGGGGCATTGAATGGAGCAACTCTTGGTGCTTCTCTAAAACAACCACATCGTTCCGCACAGCCGGACCGGTCTGTGCCTTTTCCGGAGATAGTTCAAAGGCCTTGCTTACCGTTTCAAGAATTAGTGGGTGAAGAATCTCCATTGAAAAACCTTGCCTCTGAAGAAATTCGCCACTCTTTCCAATTAAAAAGTTAGTGAAATTATTTCCTATCACTCCAGCCAAATGAACTAAAAGTCTTTGTTCTGAAGTGATTGAATGAACCTGATTCGTTACAGCACTTGCAAGTGCGGTGACAAGGGCAAGCGTATGACCATTGCTTGCTTCTATAAAGACGGCAACATTTGAAAGGTCCACCACCCTTCCTCGTGTAAAGGTTTGAAAAGGATAGAAGATAGCTGCATTCCCGTGCAGATTGAGAGCGGTAATGGAGACAGACCCAGAAGAATGAACTACCGTAGCACTATCGGGCAGCTGCAGGGCTAGCTCTTCTGCAACTCTACCAATTGCTCTGTCGGGAACAGCAATGAAGAAGATATCAGCACCTAGGTCAACTTGAGCAATAGAGGAGGCGTAAGTGCAACCTAGCTCATTAGCCAGAATAAGACCACTGGCAGGTGTAGGGCTTATAATCTGCCGAATAGAAAGCCCTGCATGCGCTAGGGCATGGCTTACACTCCAAGCCAGACCTCCTGCTCCAATGAAAACAGCACTAAGTTTATTGAGACCTTTTGACATAAAAATTCCCTAAACTGGTTGTAAATTTAGGGAATTTGAAGTTGTATTCCAATTGCAACGTTTACTTCGTCTTAGCCGGTCGACTTTTTATGAGTTCAGCACAACGTTCATAGTTTTCAAGTTGCGTGTAATGCTCTATTAAGTCATTATAAAATCCGTCATCTTCCCAAAAAAGATGACGGTCATTATAAACAAGTTTGCCGTTAATGGTGTAATCAAAAAACACCTTCCGATCATATTCTAGGCTAGCCTTAAAAGAGTTCTCATCATCTTCATCGTCCTCAACTTCAAAGGATGCCTCTGTTTGCTCTACAATTTCGTCCTCTAGCTCTTCAAAATAATCAGCGCTAGCACCGTCACTCTCACCAGCGGAGTATTTGAGATTTTCCTTCAATTCACCAAATTTTCGAAGATAGTTAAGAATCCCCAGTTCAATAGATAGTGCGTCCTTATTCTCATCAAGCATCTGCCGGTTATGAGTAAAGAATACCTCGAGCGACTTTGTTCGCTCCTGAGAAACTGGTTGTTTTAAAAGTTTGCGAATTTCTTTTTCATTCTCTCGAATAGCATTGAGATTTGTCCCAACCCGTTCTTTCAAGAAATTCACCACCTCAATCATCTTCTCTTTCATGGCTATCCCTTCATTTCAGTGACCAATTACACTACAATATACAACTGAAACGATAAAATGTTGGCATATTATTGACCAACAACTTGCTATCGATGGTAAAATATAAAAAAAGCCCGGTATTTCCGGGCTTAATGTTACTCATTCATTTTAAAATGTCCAAGATCTTTTAGTTCAAAATCTGCAATGTAAACTGCCCGCTCTCTATTTTGGGCTTTTGCCTTACGAATAAAAATTTCAGCAGAGGGTAGATATTCTTCATTTCGGGCCGAGTCATGAAGCAAGAGATACCCAATAACGATATTTCCAGCCATCTCTACCATTCTTCGAGCATGAAAGTCGATATATTCGGAATCGTTAATTTCAATAACAGAGGTAACGGTCTTCTGATATTCTTCTGCCATTTCCATAAGCATGCGTCGTAGGTGCTCCCGATCAGGAGCAACGTCAACCTGAGCATAAGCGTTCATCTGGTTGAAGAAAACACCAGTTGTAACTCCCTTTATAGCAGCAACAACCTGAAGTTGTGAGGTTCCTTCATATATGGTGGTAATGCGGGCATCACGGTAAATTCGTTCGATTGGGAAATCCTTCATAAACCCAGCACCACCATGAATTTGAAGCGAATCGTAGGCAATTTGGTTACAATACTCGGAAGTTATCATCTTCAGCAATGGTGTATAGGCATCGGCTAAGCGCTGAAACTCTTTCATTTCGTCACGCTCCTCCTTTTCTAACTTACGATCAGTTGCTAAGTGGGAGTATGCCTTATAAACATCTACAAACCTACTAGTTTCGTAAAGCAATGCTCGAGAAGCCTGCAACTTTACCCGCATATCGGTAAGCATTTCGTAAACCGCAGGGAAGTTAATTATAGTCTTGCCGAACTGTGTCCGCTCGTTGGCATACTTCACCGCTTCGCGGTATGCCGCCTCTGAAAGACCAACACTCTGAGCACCAACGCCCAAACGAGCACCGTTCATGAGAGACATTACATACTTGATTAACCCCATTTTGCGATCGCCTACCAGCTCAGCTGGAGCATTGGTAAATACTAGCTCGCAGGTTGGAGAGCCAATAATACCCAACTTATGCTCAATGCGTCTTACCTTAACGTCGTTGTGTGACTTATCGTAAACAAACAACGAAAGACCACGAGCATCGGATGTACCATCCTCCGACCGTGCAAGTACTAAGCTAATATCAGCATCGCCATTGGTAATAAAGCGCTTTACACCATTAAGTAACCAGGTGCCCTTCTTTTCATCGTAATGGGCCTTTAGCATAACGCGTTGAAGGTCGGAGCCAGCATCGGGCTCGGTTAGGTCCATCGCGTATGTCTTACCTTCGGCAGTTTGGGGTAGATAGTGCATTTTTTGCTCCTCAGAAGCAAACTCATGCAGCGTTTCGGCACAATCCTGAAGGCCCCATATATTGGCAAATCCAGCGTCGGCGCGAGAAACAAGCTCTGCAGCCATAACGTATGGAACCATGGGGAAATTTAACCCATTGTATTTTCGTGGAAGCGACATGCCATACAATCCGGCTTCAGCCAATGCACGGTGATTCTCAGCTGTTCCACGGGCATACTTAACGTGGTCGTTAATAACCTGTGGTCCTTCTGCATCTACGGATTCTGCATTTGGAGCGATGATGCTTCCGCATATCTCTCCTACAATTTCAAGTACCTTATCGTAGCTATCAATTGCATCCTCAAAGTCGATGGGTGCATAGTCGAAGCTCTCCTTGTCTGAAAAATTTCTCTCCTTGAGCGCCACAATCTTCTTCATGAGAGGATGCTCTAGATGAAACCTCAGATCCTTATTATCGCTATAGAAGTTTTCCATTTTTTTAGTTTTGATAGGTTTAAACCAGCAACACCCTACTTCGAATTTTTCTTGTAGTATTTAATCATTCGAGGAATAACCTCTGCTACCTCACCAATAATAGCGTAATCCGCTATTTGATTAATGGGAGCATTGGGGTCGTTGTTTATGGAGATAATCATGGCTGATTGATCCATACCAGCTGTGTGCTGTATTTGACCAGAAATACCACAAGCAATATAGAGTTTAGGGCGTACAGTAACGCCTGTTTGTCCAACCTGACGGGCATGTTCAGCAAATCCGGCATCCACAGCAGCACGTGAAGCTCCAACCTCTCCACCTAAAACTTCGGCAAGATCAAAAAGAAGTCTGAAATTCTCAGCAGAACCCACGCCATAACCACCAGATACAATTACTGGAGCGCCCTTAATATCAATTCTGCGTTCCTCAATATGTCTTTCTATGATTCTTACAATAAAGTCTTCAGGCTTAACAAATTTGCTAACGTCTACCTTCTTTACAGCACCCTTATGGTTGCCCGATAGCATCTCCTTTTTCATAACCCCTTCACGAACGGTTGCCATTTGAGGGCGATGATCGGGGTTAATAATGGTAGCAATGATGTTACCACCAAACGCAGGGCGGATTTGATAAAGGAGATTTTTGTAATGGGTGTTGGTCTTATTCTCGATATGATCGCCTATTTCAAGGCTGGTGCAATCGGCAGTAAGACCGCTATGCATGGCAGAAGAAACACGTGGACCAAGGTCACGACCAATGGAGGTTGCTCCAAAAAGAGCAATCTGAGGCTTTTCCTCCTCAAAAACGCCAATGGTTATGGCACAATGTGGCATGGTGGTATACGGGGCCAGACGTGCATCGTCCGCCAAGTGTACCATATCGGCACCATATGAAAAGAGTTGGCTATCAATGCCATTTAACTTATGGCCGATGGCCAAGGCCTCCAACTTGCATCCAAGTTGGTTGGCAAGAGAACGGCCTTTGGTAAGTAGCTCGAGGCTAACATCAGCAACTTTACCGTCCTCAATTTCGCAATAAACAAATATGTTGTTCACAATATGCGTCTTATGGGTTAAACTTAGGAAAACTAGCCGAGTGTATGGTTGGAGATAAGCTCCTTCATAAGCCAATCCATATCATCTTCAGAGGCCGTTAAGCGTTTGGATTCCTTAGCAGCAAGAACCACATTCTCAATTTTTTTCACCTTGGTTGGAGAACCAGAAAGTCCAAGCTGCTCACTTTCTGCATTAACATCAACCACTCCCCACTCAGCAATTCGAAGGTAGGTTCTACCCTGAAGTTCCATGGAGTAATCCTCGGTTAACTCTTGCAGCTCGGTTACGGTTCGTGCATGCTTATACTTCATCACAAACTTCGCATTACGAGGTCGGCACTCAGGAGCAGTGGCATTCACCGTAATAACACAAGGAATGGGGCAAGCAACCACCTCAATACCATGCTCAAGCCGACGCTTAATTATCATCTCACCATCTTCAAAGGCAATTATCTCCTCGGCATAAGTAATTTGTGGCATTCCCAATTTTTCGGCTACCTGTGGTCCAACTTGGGCTGTATCGCCATCAATTGCTTGTCTACCAGCAATTACCACGTTTGGCTTCAACTTCTCAATGGCCTTAGCTAGGGCATAGGAAGTGGCCAACGTATCGGAGCCAGCAAATTTGCGATCGGTAAGCAAGTATCCGTCGTCTGCACCTCGGTAAAGTCCTTCGCGAACAATTTCAGCAGCACGGCCGGGGCCCATGGTGAGCACAGTTATGGTTGTACCAGCATAGCGATCCTTGATCCGAAGAGCCTGTTCCAAAGCATTTAGGTCTTCCGGATTAAAAATGGCAGGAAGGGCTGCACGGTTAACAGTTCCGTCGGCCTTCATCGCATCCTTACCCACATTTCGGGTATCGGGAACCTGCTTTGCCAATACAACAATTTTAAGTCCCTTTTTTGTCATAGTAGATTGTATTAAACCTAGGTGGGCAAATATAGCAAAAAATGCTTCAGGTAAAAGCCCATCTGATTGACAGAACCTTAAGAAATCGATGCTCAATAGCATAACTAAATTGCATCTACTATAGTGATATTCAGCATTAAAGTTTTCTACATTTGTTTAAAACTTAACCATTATGATCACCTTTATTTTTTGCATTATAGTCTTAATTTTAGGTTACATATTCTATGGTCGCTTTGTTGAAAGGGTTTTTGGAGCCAGCGCCGAAAGGGTTACACCTGCATACACCCTTCAGGATGGAGTTGATTACATACCGATGCCCGTATGGAAAGTTTTCCTTATTCAGTTTTTGAATATTGCGGGACTCGGGCCAATTCTAGGAGCGCTGCTTGGTGCAGCATACGGGCCTGTTGCCTTTATATGGATTGTTTTCGGTTGCATTTTTGCCGGTGCAGTGCACGACTATTTCTCTGGTATGCTCTCCATAAAGCATGGTGGGTTAAGTATCCCTGAGATCGTTGGAACCTATCTAGGTGGAGGCTTCAAGCAGTTCATGCGGATTTTTACGCTTTTGCTTATGATCCTCGTTGGAGCGGCATTTATTTCAGGACCCGCAGCAATAATGGCTTCACTAACGCCAGAATCGCTAACAAAAACATTTTGGGTATGGATAATATTTGGCTACTATATCATCGCCACGTTACTTCCCATCGATAAGATTATTGGAAAGATTTATCCCCTTTTTGGTGTAGCCTTACTCTTTATGGCCTTTGGCATAGGCAGTTCTTTATTCTGGTCGAGTGCATCGCTACATATACCTGAACTTACGATTGACAATTTGGTAAACATGAAGAGCAATGCTGACAAATTTCCAATATTTCCACTTCTATTTGTCACCATCTCCTGCGGAGCAATCAGTGGGTTTCATTCAACTCAAAGCCCAATGATGGCTCGCTGCATTGAGAATGAAAAGTTGGGTAGGCGTGTATTCTATGGGGCAATGGTTGCCGAAGGGCTTGTAGCCCTTATTTGGGCTGCCATTGGCATGAGCTTCTACGGTGGAGTACACGAATTAAACCAAGCTATTGCCAGCTATCATAGCGAAGCAACTCTAGCGGTGAAAGAAATTTCCATAAAAACGCTTGGAAAATTTGGGGGTATTCTTGCCATACTTGGTGTTGTAGCAGCACCAATAACCACTGGCGATACAGCCTTTAGAAGTGCTAGGCTCATTACAGCTGACTTTTTGAAACTCGGTCAGAAAAAAATTGTAAAACGGCTAATGATCAGCATTCCCCTTTTCGCCCTTGGCTTTACCCTTACTCAGATGAAGTTTGACGTGGTATGGAGATATATGTTTTGGAGTAATCAAACACTGGCAACCGTTGTTCTTTGGACCATTACAGCCTATCTGGCAGGAGAAAAGAAACCATACTGGATCACCCTTATACCAGCAGTTTTCATGACTGCTGTCGTCACAAACTACATTCTTATCGCGCCAGAAGGTTTCCGAATAGATCAGCTCATGGGCTACTCCATTGCTATCCTATTTTCCCTTGGCTCGCTAAGCCTATTTCTGATTCTGAATACACAATACCAAGTGTTTGAGGCAAGGCATCTCAGGCAAATCTAACTATGCAAAAAAACAAAAGAAGAAGAGGTGAACCACTATTCACCTCTTCTTCTTTGTTGGTTGCTATGCCTCAGCAGTAGGCCCACCAAAGCCCATTGGAAAATTTCCGGCAGGAGACTCACTCAGCTTTATGGAGCCATGCATCTGCTCAAACTTTGAAATATTATCCTGCAGCGCCAAAAGAAGACGCTTGGCGTGCTCTGGTGTCAAAATTATTCTGCTCTTAACTGGTGCCTTGGGAACCCCTGGCATAAGCCTTACAAAGTCGATAATAAACTCCGATGAGGAATGGGTAATAATGGCAAGGTTGCTATAGGTACCTTGTGCCACATCATCGCCAAGTTCGATGTTGATTTGCTGCTGTTTTTTGGGATCGTTCATATCGCTTAAATTTTACGCCAATATATTAAAAAGAGCCGGGTAAAACACCCGGCTCCAAAAAGAAAAGTAAACTAGAAGAATATTATTCATCAATTTCCTCAACCTCTTCCTCCACATCCGAGTGGTGAAGGGCCTTGAAATCGTCCATCGATCCCACAACCAAATTGTCGAAAAGTCGTTGGCCTGTTCCTGCAGGTATAAGGTGTCCGCAAATTACATTCTCCTTTAATCCTTCAAGTCTATCAACCTTACCGCGAATAGCCGCTTCGTTGAGCACCTTCGTTGTTTCTTGGAAGGAGGCTGCCGACATAAAGCTGCTGGTTTGAAGAGCGGCACGGGTAATTCCTTGAAGTACCTGACTTGAGGTAGCAGAAATAGCGTCACGAGCAACAATTGGCTTCAGGTCACGGCGCTTGAGCTGAGAATTTTCATCTCGTAACCGACGCGTAGTGATAATCATACCAGGCTTCACGGAGGATGAATCTCCTGAATCTTCAACAATCTTCTTGTCGTAGAACCAGTCGTTTTCCTCCATAAATATCCACTTGTCAACAATTTGTTTTTCAAGGAAGCGAGTATCACCCGGATCGTCAATCTCCACCTTACGCATCATCTGACGAACGATAACCTCAAAGTGCTTATCGTTAATTTTCACACCCTGCATCCGGTAAACCTCTTGAACCTCGTTCACAATATACTCCTGAACTTTGGTTGGCCCTTGAATGGAAAGGATATCTGATGGAGCAACAGCACCATCGGATAGTGCAATACCAGCCCTTACAAAGTCGTTTTCCTGAACCAGAATCTGTCGAGCAAGAGGAACCAAGTATTTCTTCACCTCACCGGTCTTGCTGGTGATAATGATTTCGCGGTTACCACGCTTAATCTTGCCAAACGACACTTCACCATCAATTTCAGAAACGATGGATGGGTTTGAGGG
>DATKVT010000168.1 GCA_035529935.1 Williamwhitmania sp.
TAAGCCTGTAATACTCAATGGCACGGGCTTGGTAGAGGGTGAAGTATGGATGAGAGGCCAGCGTATCGACCGAAACGCTATTTAACTCGATGTGTGTAATTAGTGAGGTGTCTAGAACAAGAATTCCTTTAAGCTGCTCAATTGTTTCCAGCTTGATGCCGTAAATATCGGCCAGCTGACTAATGGAATAAAAACCGCCTAATCGCTTACGATATAGCAAAATACGCTTGGCCGTAGCGGGGCCAATTCCCTTTAATGCAACCAGCGAGGCCGAATCGGCAGAATTCAATTCTACCCTAAGCCCTGCCAGTAGGGCTATGCTATCATGGTAGCTACGTCGATTGGGATTGGACGATGTTGTTTCACCCTTATATGGCAAGGAAATATAGGGCTCAATGCTCCCGTAAAGCTCCGCTGTTAGCCCATATAACTTTTCTACATCCTCCCGGTAACGAAATTTTCCCCCATGGTTTCTATAGGCCAATAAACTTTTGGAAAACCTTTCGGGCAGTCCCATTTGGGTCAGCTCCTCTGAGGAAACAAAGTTGGGATCGAAGTTATTCATCACCAAAGTTGAACTTTGCTTAGATGTGGAGGATGGCAAAGGCTTCCATCCATAACTTCTTTCGTTGGAGTCATCCTGAAGGCGCTGGTTTAGTTGCGCTGCCAACTCTGAAAGGCCGGGATCGATTTTTGACACCTTGCGCTCTGGATAGAGACAAACAATCAACGCAATTGCTCCAACTAGTGCCAGCAGCATTAATACCCCTTGGCGTTCGCTACGTGAAAAGGAGAACCACTCCTTTGAAAAGCTCCTCCAAAACCCCATGCGAATATGGTTAAGATGGGTTTAACATTATATAGAAAAAGGGGTATCTAACAAAGAAAGAACGCAAGGTTGGCCGTTCGTTGTGCCAACCTTCGTCCTTTTTGATTCTATAACGCTAGGCTATGGCGATTTCCTTTGCCAGATATACGTCCTGAATTGCGTTGAGCAAACGAATACCATCAGGCATCGGCTTCTGAAATGCTTTTCGGCCGGAAATTAAGCCCATTCCTCCTGCCCTCTTGTTAATTACCGCGGTAGCAACTGCTTCGGCCAAGTCAGATTCACCGGAAGAAGCACCGCCAGAATTGATCAACCCCGACCGTCCCATATAGCAGCCGGCGACTTGGTACCGTGTTAAATCGATGGGGTGATCGGTTGTGAGCTGAGAGTAAACTTTATCGGAAGTCTTCCCAAAGCCAATTGCCTTAAACCCACCATTGTTCTCAGGGAGCTTTTGCTTAATGATATCGGCCTGAATAGTCACTCCTAGGTGGTTAGCTTGACTAGTAAGATCGGCAGCAACATGGTAATCGACCCCATCCTTTTTAAACGCATTGTTCCGGAGATAACACCAAAGAACGGTTGCCATACCAAGCTCATGGGCCCGTTCAAATGCCTCAGCAACCTCCACCAATTGCCTATTGGATTCCTCTGATCCGAAGTAGATGGTAGCACCCACCGCGGTGGCTCCCAAATTCCAAGCCTCATCCACCGACCCAAACATAATTTGGTCATACTTGTTGGGGTAAGTAAGCAGCTCATTGTGGTTCAACTTTACAATAAAAGGAATCTTGTGAGCATATTTGCGGGAGCAAGCGGCCAAAACCCCAAACGTAGAAGCCACAGCATTAGCGCCTCCTTCAACGGCCAGCTTCACAATATTTTCTGGATCGAAGTAAATGGGGTTTGGTGCAAAAGAGGCTCCTGCGGTATGCTCTATCCCTTGGTCTACTGGAAGAATTGAAAGATACCCGCTACCGCCTAAGCGTCCATGGCTGTATAGCTGTTGAAGGCTACGCATTACTTGTGGGGATCGATTGCTTAGAGCCACTACCCTATCGACAAAATCAGGCCCTGGCTGGTGCAGAGCACTCTTGTCAATTGTTTTACAATTATGATTGAGCAGATAATTCGCTTTATCGCCCAACAGTTCAACAATTTTACTGTACAACATGGCAAATCAGGGATTGATTAAACCCAAATGTACGCAATTAATTTATCTAGATAATTTTAAAATAAGCTAATTTGTAGCAGATTAGAACGGATAGTTAATGCCAAAATGGAATACCACATCATTAAAGGTAAGGGGTTGGGTGCCAAGAACCCACCTATTGGCAAGCGGTAACGAAGGGTCGTAGGCCTTAATGCCAGCATCGATTCTAAAGATAAAAAAGCCAAAGTTAAAGCGTATTCCAAGGCCAGTTCCAATGGCAATCTCCTTATAGAAACGCTTTACGTCAAATTGGGCACCGGGACGTGTATCTTCTGCATCAATAGCCCATATATTACCGGCATCGACAAAGTACGCGCCCTCCATTTTCCATATAAGTTTAAACCGGTATTCGAAGTTAGCCTCCAACTTCATATCGGATGAAACGCTGGGGTAAGTTGTGGTGGAGTCGGAACGGTACGATCCGGGGCCAAGCGAGCGAACCTGCCAGCCCCGATTACTGTTTGCACCCCCTGCAAAAAATTGTCGTTCAAGAGGTAAGACCTTGGAATTGCCATATGGGACCCCAATTCCAGCATAGGCCCGATATACAAAAGTGTTTGCCTCGTTCAGCACCTGATGATAAACATAGGTAACCTCACCCCTTATATATTGTGCATATTGGGTTCCCAGAACCCGGTAAGAACCATCGAGCTTAGGTTCGCTGAATGTCTTGCTGAACACACTTAGCAAGTTCCCAGCCATGTCGGCATTCACCCTAAGATAATAGGAATTACTTGGTTGGCTCTTCTCATTCTTAGAGTAGATAAATGAATAAGAAGCCCCCGCAACCAAGTGATTTTGATAGCTATTTCGCAAAAAATCGTCAGTCAATTGATCCAGAAAACTGGCAGAGACCACTGGCAAATTTACGATATTGACATCGATGGGATTCACCACCATGGTGATATGCTTATTCTGATTCCACTTGTAACCAAACGTATAGTTTACTATGGTTCTCGTATAATCGGGACGCCGCTGAAAATTGTAAGAAAGAGAAAACTGAGTTTTGGGATTGTATGTTGCCTGATTATCGTTTATATGAAAAGGCATTAAAAAACGAGGAATATTAAGCGAGGTATACACTCCTGTTTCAACGGATGTGCCAAATGTATTGGAAGTTGTCTTTTTAAGAACCTCCACGGCCTCCTTAAACTTAGCTTCAAAAGACTCCGCCCCTCTGAATAGATTCTTATGCTGATAACTAAGATTGCCAGCAATTCCGTAATCACCAGATGAGTTGGTTCCTTCCAACTCCACCGTATAACTTTGTTGACTTACGGGAAGAAGAAGCACATTGCATGTTAACTTCGGCTCAACCTTTCCTGTTGTATCAATGTGGCTATCCATGTTTTCATCAATAACTACATCATCAAAAAGTTCCTCCGATGAAGGTTTGTTTTCTTTTTTACCCTTTGGCTTTTCCTCAAACTGAAAGGAGATATTGCGAAACAACCTCAAGGAGGAGAAGTTGTTGTAGGTATTGTTAACGTCCCGTTCACTGAAAAGACTATCGGGCATGATATAATCGGCCCTATAAATGGTGCTGGGCTTAAGTTTAAATGTTTTTCTGTAAAGAATATTCAGCCCCAAATAAGGTATGGTATCATATCCTTTCATGTAGGTAGAATCGGTTATTGCTTTAACGCCGTCATAATCGGTCAGGATATTGACTTGGCTAATCCTAAATTTCTGGTGAGGAACTCGAATTATCTTTCCATCGTCTGTTTTAACCGGGAAGTTGCTTATTTTCATGGTTAATGCAACCATCTTATTTCCCAAGGAGGTATCGGCAGTATAGGTGATAAAATTTTTATTGAACTTATAATAGCCGTGGTTACGCAACATTGAGGTGATTCTATCTCGTTCGTCTTCCAAAATATCCTTATCAAAAGGAATCCCACTAACAAGTTTTTTATTAGCGGTATCGGAAAGCACCAAATTATATACCGCCGAATCGGGAATGCTTAATGTTACATCATCAATGGTATAAGGTTTACCAAGGGTTATGTTAAAAACCTCCTTCACAGTTTTTTTACGAGAGTAAATCAGAGTATCGTGCAGCAAATAGTTGTAATAACCCTTACTGTTGAGAAAGAGACCCACCTGCTCCATGCTTTTGGTGTGAAGGTAGCTATCGTAAATAACAGGCTCCTCCCCAATACGCTTCAGCCATCCGCTAATGCCATTGTTTTTCGAAGGAGAAGAGAGGTCGTAGAGCCCAAGGTGGAAGCGAACAAAGAAAATTCGCTTGTTTGGCTTCTGCTTCACGTACGACACAATCTCATCGGGGCTAACACCTTTACCATCTACCTTAATCTCGGTCGCATTGAGAAGATACTTTCCCTCAGGGACATACTTTGTATTAGAGCATGAATATGCAACAATTAAGATTAGCGTAAATAAGATGAACTTATTTTGAAGCGTACGCAGCATAAAAAAAATTTAGCCTAAAGTAGAAAAATAATCTTTGAAAATGTTACCGCATAATAGTTGTTATGGAACGCTCAATGGTTAAAATCATCAATTCATTCTTCAGTAACAGTTAAAGCCCAAAGGTATTTCATAATTTTGCACAATGAGGATGAGTTAACCCAACAATCCAACATTTTGGATTAGTGAAATTATCTTACCTCGAGGTAGAGCATAACACCGCCACAAGTATACTAAATAATAGACTTTAAAATGGTGCTTACAAAACATCAAATTACAAAGCTTACTGCACTTCGCCAAAAGAAGCATAGGGCTGAAGAGGGATTGTTTATTGCCGAAGGGGAGAAACTCATTTTGGAGTTACTCAAGGCAGGACTTGTGGCCAAAGAAATTTATAAGGTTGAAGGTGTAACCCCTCCATTGATAGATTCTACACCAGCCCTGGTTTTTAAGATTTCGTCGAGCGAAATGAAAAAAATTTCAGGGCTTTCATCCCCCTCTCCCGCACTGGGTGTTTTCCATGTTCCACAGTATAATTCCGACCTAGTTGCTATGCAGCAAAAATTAATTGTTGCTATTGACGACCTTCAAGATCCGGGAAACCTAGGCACCATTATTCGGCTTTGCTTATGGTTTGGCATTGAAGACCTTATTTGCTCAACAGGAACGGTGGATTGCTACAACAGTAAGGTCATACAATCCAGCATGGGGGCTATCGCAAAGGTCCGAATTCACTATAAAAATCTTCCATTATTTTTAAATGAAGCAAAAAATAGCGGGCTGGAAATTTATGGCACCTTTTTGGGAGGAGAGAGTATTTACCAAGCATCGCTAAGCACCTCAGGAGTGCTGGTAATGGGAAACGAGGGAAATGGTATTTCGCCTGAGGTGGCATGCATTATTGACCGAAATATTACAATACCATCCTTTATGTCGGGAAATTTTGGAGCCGAATCGCTTAACGTAGCCACCGCTACAGCCATTGTGCTGTCCGAATTTAAGCGAAGAATTGTTAATGGCTAAGCCAATTGGCCACCGCATCAGCACTTGCTTGTCCATCTATGGCAGAAGAGGTAATGCCTCCCGCATACCCTGCCCCTTCACCGCATGGAAACAAGCCTTCAATCTTACTATGCATAAGCGTTTGCTCGTTCCGAGGAATACGAATGGGTGATGATGTTCTGGACTCCACCCCTAGGATTACAGCTTCGTTAGTTAAAAACCCACGCATTTTTGTGTCGAAAGCCTTGAATGCCTCTCTCAGCCGTTTACTAATTGGCTGAGGAAGCCACTCGTGCATTTCGCTGGAATTAAGGCCTGGATGGTAAGAGCAAGTAGGTAGTTGGCTGGAAAAACGCCCAGATACAAAATCGGTTAGACGCTGAGCGGGAGCTTTCTGACCTCCACCACCATGCTCGAATGCCTTTTTCTCTAATCTCGACTGCATTGTCAAGCCGGCCAAATCGCCATAACTCTGGTATGAACGTAAATCGTCCAACCGAATCTCAACAGCAATCCCGGAGTTTGCAAAAGGAGAATTTCTCTCACTGGGGGACATGCCATTTACAACCACCTCACCTGGCGAAGAGGCCGCTGGAACAATAAATCCTCCTGGGCACATGCAAAAGGAGTATACCCCTCTTTCATCGGCTTGATGGACCAATGAATAGGAGGCTGCGGGGAGATATTCACCCCTAGATGGAATATGATACTGAATTGAGTCGATGAGTGCTTGAGGATGCTCAACTCTAACGCCCATTGCAAATGGCTTAGCCTCAATGGTAATACCCTTTTTGTATAGCAAGTTGTATATATCTCTTGCGGAATGCCCCGTTGCCAGTACAACAGCCTTCGCCTTAAATGTTTCTCCGCCACAAGCCACCCCACCAATTCTATTCCCAATTAGCAAAATATCGTCGACACGCTTGTTAAAATGCACCTCACCCCCAGCCTCAACAATGGCCTTAGTTATGGCCGTAACCACCCTTGGCAACACATTGGTCCCAATATGTGGGTGTGCCTCATAAAGAATGCTATCCTGCGCACCAAACTGGTGAAATATTTTAAGAATTTGAGCCACATCGCCTCGCTTTTTCGAGCGGGTATATAGCTTGCCATCGGAAAAGGTTCCGGCACCACCTTCCCCAAAGGCATAGTTTGAATCGGGATTAACACGTTGATCGCGGTTAATGGAGGCAATATCGCGCTTTCGAGCACTTACATCTTTTCCTCTCTCAATTACTATAGGCTTGAGACCTAGTTCAATCAAGCGCAGCGCAGCAAAAAGACCAGCTGGACCAGAACCCACAACCACCACAGGTTCAGCCAAACTTACGTTGCGCAGCTTAACGGCATCCTCAGCATAGTAGGTGTCATCTTCATTAATGAACACAAGCAATCCCAAGTTAACTTTTACCTGCCGGCCCCTAGCGTCGATGGACTTACGTATAATGCGGATTGCCGAAATTTCTTTCGGCGAAATACTCAACTTTTCAGCAACTAGTGGTTTGAAAAATTGCTCATCAGAAGCCTGTTTTGGACTTAATGAAAGCGACAGCTCAACTGGCATGGTAACTATTCGAAATGAAAGGAAATTACAAAAATCTGTGACTTAATCTGGTCGATTGATTTCACGTATCCTTCGCCTCCCTCCACCAAGTCTGGAGAAAGAACGTTTAGCAATCCTGAAGAATACTTCATCTCAATGGAAAACTTAAAGTAGTTGAGGTAAAAGTCAAGCCCGGCACCATACTCGTAGTAAAGGTCGTATTCATTAAGCCTTACATATATCCCCTCCTTATTGTTCAACTTTTTAAAGGCAGCTACATCAAAGCGAGGATTAATGCCAGCAATAAGGTAAGGCCGAATATCACCAGACCGTTTTGCCTTATACTTCAGCAAAAAGGGAAACTCGATAAAGGAAGACTCCAACTTCATGGTGGTTTGCAGGTTACCTGTTTTGTTGAAGAAGTTCAAATCGCGCTGACCAAACGATAAACCCGGAAGAAAGCGCAGGCTAAAGGATTGGTTCAACCGGTAATCCATAATTATGTTGACATTGAAACCTGGAACTTGGTCGCTTACATCACTCCACAAAATAGTGGTATCGCCGGGAGCTAAAACCTGCGGTTTCCCATTGTTCTTGACCGTGAAGTCCATAATGTTAAAGCCAAGGGAGAAACCGAAGTGAAGTGGCTTCCCGTAGTCATAATCGAGCTGGGTGAACGGTTTTTTTTGAATCTGGGCAAAAACCTGTTTTGCCGGCAAAAGCAAAGCTGCAGCAACCAGAACAATTAGAAGAGATTTCAACCTATTCAATATTACAAATGCTAAGTTTTACAATCAGCCATTATAGCTGCTGGTTATAATCATTTATTCCAAGGTTTATACACCCAGCTTCAAAGAAACGGCGAGGTAGCTCAATTATTGTCGCTTCTTCTTTTCCTCCTTAATGCCCGTGTATATGGTAGCAATCCCAAAGCTTAGCCTTTTTTCGCTTACACTACTAAACCCAGCATCTCTTAGCCGTTCCAAAAATTGCTCCCCATCGGGAAATTTCAGCACTGAGTCAGGCAGATACTCGTAAGCCTCACTGTTTCCTGAAAATATTTTTCCAAATAAAGGAAGTATTTTAAGAAAGTAAAATTTGTAAAACTGTTTTACCGGAAAGCGTCGAGGCATGGAAAATTCAAGAATGGCAACAATTCCGTTTACCTTTAATACCCGTTGCATCTCCTGTAACCCAATATCGAGGTGGGAAAAGTTTCTAACGCCAAACGATACGGCCACGGCATCAAAAGAGCCGTTGGGAAAAGGAAGGTTTTCAGAATCGCCATACAGCAAAGAAATGGTTTGACTCAGCTTCTTTTTGGCAACCTTTACGCGACCCACCTCAAGCATACCCTCCGAAATATCGACCCCAACAATGCCAGCAGGATGTAACTTAGAGAGGGCAATTGCCAAATCACCGGTACCAGATGCAACGTCTAAAATTCGCTGTGGTGCATGAGGCCGCAACAGCCTCACTATTTTGCGGCGCCAAACTTTATCAATATTGAGTGAGAGAAAGTGATTTAAAAAATCGTAAGTAGGGGCAATATTGTTAAACATGCCCACCACCTTTTCTTTATCAGCCATAATAAATCCAACAATTTTCGACAATACTACTACTTTTCACCACCCAGGAATCGATAAGAAACCTTTCCCGCTGGCAATCAAAATGCTACAACAACCGCATTCGGTTGGCTTGATAATAGCCATGCAAATTTGGGTAATTTTTAGTTAACAGGCATAGCTACACGTAAAGCTTTTGTAAATCGTTGATAAATCCACAGGAGATATCATCAACGCGAACCTCAGCCTTAGTAACATGGCCTAGGGTCCTAAAGTTCTGTTGCTGTGCTACCATAAAATCAATAAACTGAACTTCTCTGGTAGAAGGCACTGTAACCACTGCCATTCCTGGGGACTCGCCAAAAAGGAAGATGTTTGTCTCAATTTCTGAATCGGTTGTAATATCGAAGCCTAGGCTATGCAAATGACCGCACTCCACAAGTGAGGTGAAAATGCCACCCCGCCCAACGCTGTGTGCCGAATTCAGAATGCCCAACCGGTATAGCTGTAGCAACGCCTTTTGCAAACGGAACTCCCGGTGGATATCGAAATAGGGAATGTAGCTGGCATTGGAATGGCCTAGGCAGGTTTCCAACTCGCTTCCGGCAAGTGAAATAGCAGGTTCGCCCAGAAGATAAATCATATCACCCTTATCCAGAAAACTTCGCGATAGCGGAGCCGATCCATCGACAACTCCCAAGATAGCCACTGCAGAAAAAACTGCAGATTTTTGCACTGGTCTCAATTTAATAAAAGGCTGCTGGGCCGATCCTACCACACCCCATTGATCACATACCTTATAAAATAATCGTTGCAGCTCTTGCACCCTGCTGTCCTGTTCCTCGTTATCACCAAATATCGCTGGCATTAAGGAAGCCTGCATTGGAATTGCACCCGAGCAAATCACCTTACGAGTAGCCTCCGCAAAGCTAAGGATAAGCGATTTTTCAGAACTAATCTGAGACATCCTTGGGTTAAGAACCTGTGCCATTGCAATGCTTCTCCTTGCCTCGGGGAGTACGGCAATTCCTGCATCGGATGGATTACTCAGGTTTGGGCCGCTTAATAAGCTTGAGTCGAATTGTTCCCGAAACCACATTTTAGGAGAGAGGCTTGAGCTGGATAACACCAGCATTATGGCATCGATAAGCTCAACTTGAGATGAGCCCCACTCAGTGCTACTTTTTTCAAATGTTGGTATATCAACTGTCTCCATCTCCTCTTTGGGCATCTCAAGTTCGCTAATAATGGCAAGGTCAATAGCGATCAACTCCTCACCGCTTGCCTCTATAGTTACAACCGGATTTTCTTCGATGCGCCCAACTTTGCTGTATGGGATGTCCCACTTCTCAAGTATTACCTCAAATATAGGCTCCCTCCCAACTGGACAAACAACCATGAGCCGATTAAGCGTTTCAGCGCCTAGCAGTTCTAATGTGGTACATGAATCTATTCCCAACAACACTTTTTTAACATCAAACCGCATTCCCAGATTCCACCGCAACGAGATGGCTAGTGCTGTTCGCAATAAGCCAAGCGTAGTGAGCGGTTGTACATCCGAAATGACTTCTGCCTTAAAAAGTTCACCGAGGGCAAAATCGAGCTGCTTGGCAAAAATTCCTGTTTGATGGTTCTCCACATTTTCTTTAAAATCAAATGCCCGCGAGAGAATAGATACTTCCTTACTATAAAACTCAGGCAAGGTATAGTTGCCAATGAGGTAAACGTTGCTGCTAACCAACGGTTTACGCGTACAACCAACCCCCTTCCTAATACCAACTAGGCTGCTACAAACAAATGGTTCCGGATCAATATCGGAAGAGATATAGACTCCGCCCTCCACCAACGGGATTCCTAGACCTTGTGTAAAACAGCTCAAAGTTTTGGTTGCATCACTTGCAATTTTATCAACGCTAACACCCGGTGAAACCGACCAATGCGATAGCGCGGCTGGTTTAAAACCATTAACAGCCAACTTCCAAAAACTCTCCGCAATTCGCTCCAAACCGTCCACAAGCGGTGTTCCATTGGAGTATGCCACCGACTGGTTAAGTGCAGCATGCCAGCCGGGAACCACCTCAGTATGTGTGTATATAGGATCACTGGACAAAAGCTTCGCCTGCACGACAAGAGTAAACATTACCATTCGCTCAAGATCGCTACTCTGCTCATCCAGCTGCTGCAACAGCCGTTCCAGAACATCATCCGAAAACCGTGCTTCGAGTAATAACACCTTTAAAGATTCTAGAGAAGCCATTAGCGTTCATCAATTTAAACACAAATATAGCCAATTAATGTTTTTTCATGCTACATAACAGTTACAGGGTTGAAGTTTAAGTTGTAATTTTGGGTTCAAATTGCTGAAGGGTGAAATGCCTAAATGGTGTTTTGTTTGGCAAATTGTTGGGACAACACCTCAAACAATTAATGGCATTGGAATTACCCTTTTACCAGCTCTAAAAAACTACCAATACAATGAAAAAACTTGCCCTTATTACAGGAGCAACTTCCGGAATTGGAAAAGCAACAGCTCTGCTGCTTGCCGAAAATGGCTATAGCCTCATAATTACCGGACGTAGAGCAGAATTGCTTGAGAACTTAAAAAAAGAAGCGGAGGTTAAGTACAAAGCGGATGTGCTAGCGCTAAACTTCGACGTGCGGAACAATGAAGCCGTAGAGGCCGCCATTAATGAACTACCAGAACGGTGGCGAAAAATTGACGTATTAATCAACAACGCAGGCTTAGCCGTTGGCCTAAACCATATTCAGGATGGCGTTGTGGACGATTGGGAAAGAATGATTGACACCAACGTTAAGGGGCTTCTCTACATTACTCGCAAGGTTGCGCCCTTAATGGTGGAGCAAAACTGTGGCCACATTGTTAATATTGGCTCCATAGCAGGCACAGAGGTATATGAAAATGGCAATGTATACTGCGCCAGCAAGCATGCCGTTGAGGCACTAACTAAAGCCATGCGCATCGACTTGCTAAAGAACAATATTAAGGTTACAGGAATAAGACCAGGAATGGTTGAAACTGAATTTTCAGAGGTGCGCTTTAAGGGTGATACTGAAAAGGCAGAGAAGACATATCAAGGTCTAACGCCGCTCTTTGCTGAGGATATTGCAGAAACCATTCTTTTCGTGATAAGCCGCCCCAGCCATGTGAATATTAACGAAATAGTGGTAATGCCCACTGCCCAAGCAAGCGCAACATACGTGAATAGGAAAATAGATTAACGTTGTGACTGAATAGAAATAAAAGAGCCTCGAAAATTCGAGGCTCTTTACATTAGAGGGGTATCTAAACGCGATTTTTGTGTGTAATCGCAGTGCGGTATAGCAGTGGTTGAATCTCTGGATAGGTGAGCTTAAGCTCTGGAGGTAAGCTATCAGAAAGCATTACCTCTCCCACCTCAAAGTGTAATTCCTGTTCCATATCCTCAATGTTAGCATAGTATAGTCGTCCAAAGCTGGTATTCCCATTTATCGTAACCGAGTAGTCACAAATCTGTTCCATCTCATAACGGATGGCTCCTGTTTCCTCCTGCAGCTCTCTGCTCGCGGTTGCATCAATTGCTTCTCCCAACTCCCTTCTACCACCGGGGATTTCCCAAGTTACCCGCTGACGGTTGCGCACCAGTACAAGCTGCTTTCCAACAAAGGCGCATATTACTGCATAGTGCAGCAACTCATCGGTTACGCTCCCAATTTCATGAAGATTAGTTTCCATTGTCAGTAACTAACTAAAAGAAGATACTGTTGCAGAATCTCCTCTCATAATCAGGTTTAATTTCGCTTACTCAGCCCTAAAGGGAACATTCAACTTTGAGGCAATATCGGCAAGGTCCTTAATAACAGGAGCAATAAGCGTTATCCCCTCCTTGGTAATACGCTCCTCGTTAAGCCGCTCTGGATCGCCGGGAATCATCACCTTTGGCTGCCCTTGAATGCTCTCGGCACCGCGGAAGGTTTCAATCCACTCATCCATTTTCATCTTAAACTCACTTGCAGGTCGAAATGCGTCGATACGCATGGCACCAAAGAAATGGCCAAGCCCTTCCCCAACACTTTTCTCAAGTAAGGGTAGGTAAGCCACCTGAGGTGGTACGAAAGGTCCAAAGTTGGCCCCAGAAAAAACAGACGAAAAAATATCTATAAGGGAACCCATACAGTAGCCCTTATGGCTTCCATGATCGGCACTTCCACCAAGTGGCAGGATTGCGCCACCATCCAGAAGTATATCGGGATTGGTGCTCGGATTACCGTGCTTGTCCTGCACAAAACCGTAGTCAATTGATTGTCCCTTTTTTCCCATTATGGCCAACTTGCCTCGAGCAATTGGTGTAGTTGCAAAATCGGCCACAAATGCTGGTTGACGCTGGGTTGGAAAAGCAACTGCAATGGGATTGGTACCCAAAAATTTGCTTGTTGAATTGGTTGGGGCCACCAGCGGATTGGCATTGGTCATAGAGATTCCAACCATGTCGTGCTCCAGCGCCATCATGGCGTAGTAACCCGCAATGCCAAAGTGGTTAGACCCCTTGGTGGCAACCCATCCGGTACCAACATTCTTTGCCTTTTCAATGGCAATCTCCATGCTGCGCTTTGCAGCAACCGGGCCTAAGGCATTGTCGCCATCAACTGTTGCTGTGCTAGGCGTTTCGTGCACAATGCGAACGTTGGGCTTAGTATTTATTCTGCCAGCCTCAACCAGCAAAAAGTAATCCTTTACCCGCATCATGCCGTGCGACGAAAGGCCACGCAGCTCAGCGCGAATCAACAGCTCAGCCACCGCCTTTGCATCGGCTGTCGGGCAGCCCATTTTTTCGAACAGATGAGTGGTAAACTCCTCTAGGTATTGATGTGTATACATGGTTGTTCCCGTTTAAAATTTACACAAGACGACAAAGGTAGAAAAATGAGGGTTAACGAAACAGTTGAAAATGAATTTATGTGAAGAATTAATCAAGGAGATTAGCAAATTAGGGCTTTAGAGGGTTAGATAAAGGATATAGGCTGGTAGATGCTTCTGATTCCTGATTCCTGATTCCTGATTCCTGATTCCTGAATTCTGGTTTCTAATTCGTTATTCACTGTTCACTAATAAGTCTGTAGGTTTGCAGCCGCAGAACTTCGGTCTCCGATCTTCCGACATTTATTTAACTTGTCACTGTTGTAACCTGTCACTTGTCGCTGTTGTAACCTGTCACTAATTTCTCTACCTTCATGGCAAATTATAGCGCTATGGAACAACAGGCAAATTCAGAACAGTTTATCGACCTATTTACAGAGATTGAGCAGAAGCTACGGGACATTTGTGATGACCGATACCACGCTGGATTTGCTGAGCTGGTGAGAAAGGCACGGAGCTTTCATCCGGTAGTGCAGCGATACGCCAACGATCTACGGGAGTTCGCCGAGCTGCGCAACGCCATTACCCATACCCGCCGCGAAAACTTCATCATTGCTGAGCCACACAACGACGTGGTAACCGAAATAAGGAAAATTCGTGATATGCTGAATAACCCACCACGGGTGAGCACCATTCCCTTTTCTCCTCCCTACTTTGCAACGCCACAAACTCCCATCATGGAGATGCTTAAAACATTTGCAGAAAAGGGGTTTATGCGCTGCCCGGTGGTAGATCGAAATCGGATTGTGTGCCTGATAACGGCAAAATCATTAGCAAGGTGGATCACCGAAAACTTCGCCCATCGTGGTCAGCTTGACGGTGCGCTGCTAGAGGAGGTTATTCCCTATGCGGATGCCAGAGATTTTGCCGTAGTTTCCAACCATGCCGACATCATTACCATATACGATATGTTTAAGCGATCGATGAAGCAGGGCAGCTACCTGCAGGCCATTCTAATTACCGAAAATGGTAGTCCAACCGGTCACCTGCAGGGAATATTAACACCTAGCGATCTTCCAAAGATTGTGGAGAGGATGGATTAGCAAGAACCTGCTTATCCGAACAAAAAACGCCCTGATTATAATCAAGGCATTCTTATTATTGATTCGACGTTCCGGTTACTCCTGGTTATTCATAAATCCTTGGTCGTGCAACACCTGAAGAAATACCTTTGAGAATGCTACATTGTCTTTTTTGGTATAGCGATTATCGGTAAATACTTGAGCTAGCGTCTCCTTGTTGTTCTCCGTCAACAGCTGCTTGGTAAGTGGCATTGCCTCCTTCTCGGCGTAGAGGCGGTTAATATCGGCTACAGAGTAATCGTGGTAAACCTCACGATGGACAACGGCCTCCAGTGGCAAACGGTCGGTTAACTCGGGAACCTCCTCAGGGTAACCTACCACCACAGTAGTAATCGGAACTACCCCTTTGGGCAACTTAAGTACTTCAATTATCTTATTGGCAGTATAGGTAGTTGTTCCTAGGTAGCAGATGCCCAACCCATTTTCCTCAGCAGCCAAGCAAACATTCTGAGAGACCAGCAGGGCGTCAATGGCAGCAGTGGTAAGGGAGAGAAAGTTGTCGTAGCCCGGAACCGCATTTCGCTGTTCACACCACTTATTAAACCGGTTAAAATCGGCGCAGAAGGTGAGCACTACTGGTGCTTGAGTAACCATAGCCTGATTGAAATGGCACGGAGCCAGCTGCTGCTTTATTTCGGGGTTAGTGGTAACCACAATACTGTAAACTTGCATATTCCCGGTTGTTGATGCACGAGTTCCAGCTAGCAGAATCTCATTGATAGTTGCCTCATCAATTGGGGTTGATTTATACTTGCGGATGGATCGATGGTTCATTATTGCATTCATGGCGTTTGTTTTTTTGTGGTTCAAAGGTAGAAATTTGAACCGTTGTTGGCAAAAGCTAATTCGGTAGAACCACCTTTCTTCATAAACATATTTAGAAATAGAACCCAACATTGGTAACCATCCTCCCTTGCATATAAAATAAAATCTTCATGTAGTCCTACTAAATTGATAGACTATAATTAAAATAGTGTAACTTTAAATCGTTAAAATCGATAACCTTGATTTCCAGAAAGACTAGATATTCGCTAATGGCTCTGCTTCGGCTGGCAAAGGAATACGGCAAGGGGCCTGTTCAAATTTCGGATATTGCCCAAGGGCAAGGAATTCCACAAAAGTTTCTTGAGAGCATTCTAAACGACTGCAAAAAGTTGGGCGTGGTGCAAAGCAAAATGGGCAAGTCGGGTGGTTATTACCTAATCAAGCCACCCGCGGAAATTGATATTGCCTCCATTTACAACCACTTCGAAGGGCCTATATCCATGCTGTCATGTGCCTCCGAAAAGCACTACCAATCGTGCGAGTTTTGTAGAGATGAAGAAAAATGTGGAATACGAAAAACGTTTAAAAGGGTAAGAGATCTCTCATATGAGATTCTCAAAAACACTACACTGCAGAGCCTTATTGACGACGACGAAACAACTGCATATAAATAAATCGTAGCACAATACTTTCTCATTTTTTAGGTTTGCACTACAGCATAACCTTTACTTCCATGAATAGGCAGGTTAATTCCCGACTTTCCTCACCAGCCGAATTTGCAATTAGATCATTTTTCTGGCCTATTGATATTTATGGAAAATCTTTTGCTCTATCGTTAATCGCTATTCTAACCTTTTTTTTAAACACCCCAGCACTGGCGCAAGGCAGCCATGCCTTAACGTTTTGGAGCACCAATTCCCATCAACCACTCAAGACAGTAGCAATTGACACATACGACAGCACCCTTGTAGCTGCTCAAGTAGATCGATTCATTGCCTCGCTTTGGACAAAGGGTTATGCTGCAGCTGGGGTAGATTCCATCCATGGCGATTCTGTCAACACCAACATTTTTATCTACAGGGGAACCCGCATTAAAAGGGTACGCCTTGGGTTAATTGTCCCCAGTGGAAACTACCAGCTTCCCACCGCCATTAAGCAGAAAAATCTCTCCCTCTTTTCTCTTTTCAGCACCACCGATCTCCTCCTCTCCAAAATGGAGAACCAAGGATATCCATTTGCAACGCTGTTGTTCGATTCGGTTAGCATTGAACACAATACACTAAAGGGGTCTTTACGACTTTTACCCGGAACCTACGTGGTATTCAACACCCTTATAATAAAAGGTAAGTACAGGGCCAACAGAAATTACCTCGATTATCTGCTGGGCATTCGACCTGAAATTCCATACAGCGAAAGGCAGGTTCGCCAAATAGGAAGCACCATTAGCCAGCTAGGATACCTGACCTCCATTCGACCAGCAGAGCCGGAATTTATTCCAAGTAAAGCCAGAGTTTATGTCTATCTGAATCAGAAAAAGGCCAACCAAGTAAGTGCACTTATTGGACTTGCAGGCAAGGAGACCGGTGGTGGAGTTACCTTCCGGGGTGATGCCACGCTTAAGCTGGTCAATACCTTTAATATAGGTGAGCAGGTGCAGCTGCAATGGAAGAAGCTCGATACCGACGAGCAACGGCTCGAGGCTGAGGCCTCCTTTCCTTGGTTGGGGCTTGGTGGTTTTGGCAGTGCAGGTTCGCTCAGTATCTATCGCAAGGACACCTCAACCTTGGTGGTTAACCCAAAAATTACGCTTATGTGGAGCGGCGTAACTGGCCACAGGCTCACCGGATGGTTCGAGTTGAAAAAGGTGGCCAGCAGTGGCACTACCACGGTAGCAGGATATGGCAATAGCAGCTCCACGTTCTACGGCGTAGGCTACAGCTACTACCACCTTGTAGCAAACCAATTCCCCTCTTCCGAGATTAATATTGCCACGGGGGCCGCCCTTGGAAGCCGCCTAGCCGACTACGTCACCAATTCGGGTGAAACCGTAGCTCAAGCCTCCACAGCCTACTCGCTTAACGCCAAGCTGGGAGTATACCACAGCATTGCAGGAAAGTTAGGGCTTTACTGCGCCTACCATGGCGGTGCTGTTGGCGCGTTTGGAGGCAATGGCTACAATCGCCTTTTTTACAACGAACTCCTCCGCGTGGGTGGATACTCCACCCTTAGGGGATTTGACGAGGATTTCTTCTGGGTCTCCTCCTTCCACATTGCTACCGCCGAAGTACGCTACTACTTTGAGCGTGAGAGCTACGGCTTCTTGTTTATCGATAAAGGCTACCTCGAGCGCAGCTGGCTTAACGGCTTCGACACCTTTAAACCAACTGGGGTTGGTATTGGAACCCAGCTGGAGGTAAGCGGTGGACTTTTTCAGCTAGCCTATGCCCTTGGCTCCACCAATGGTGGCATGCCCCAATTTAAGGATGCCAAGGTGCACTTTGGGTTTACGGCAAGGTTTTAGGAGAAAGAAGTTAGAGGAAGTTAGAGGAAGTTAGAGGAAGTTAGAGGAAGTTAGAGGAAGTTAGAGGAAGTTAGAGGAAGTTAGAGAATTATTAGCAGAGCGGAAATCCCGATTTATTGGGGCAACAAAACGAGTTACGAGTTAGAGGTGACAGATGCTACAGCCACAAGCCTTAATTCCTCAGTGGAACTCGGTGGAAAAATAGTGACAAGTGACTGAGTTACAGGTGACAAAAAAGTCCGAAATCCGAAGTAGTGCAAAAACTTACCCATAGCAGTTAACTTCATCAGAAATCAGAAATCAGAACCGACCGAAGGGAGCTCGACGATGCCAATTCTCAGCAGTGGGGTTGGCAAGTCAGGGGGTGACTTCTTGTTTCCGAGATATAGTCACCCCCTGACTGTTTGATTTTTTCAATGCAATCGTTTGCGCTTAACACCTAATAATCAGCGGATAACAAAACAATAGCTATTTTTTAACCAAATTTTTCGTAAAAAAGTTTGGATTTCCTCTACCTTTACATAACTTGTTTCCCCTTTCACTTGTGGAATTTGAAAGGAACAAATTGATAATAAGCTACAAACACTAATTGTTTAATTAAACCTAATGCTATGAAGCTAAAAACTCTACTCACAACACTGCTCACAACAACCTTGCTGGTCACTACGGCGGCTACCGGTTTTGGGCAGTTACTTTTAAATGAAAATTTTGATTACGGCACTACCTCAGGTAATCTAACCACAATTACTACTAATTGGGCTGGATTTTCTGGTACGACACAAGTAGGATATATTGCAACAAGTTTAAGCATGGCAGATTACCAATCATCTGGAATTGGTGGAGCTGCAACCTACAATACGGCTAATTCAGAAGATATCACAAGAACCTTTGCAGTACAATCATCTGGATCCATATATGCTAGTTTTTTGCTAAGTGCAACAAATAGTAGTACAAGTGGCACTTATTTTTTTACGTTTAGAAATAACGCTGGTGCCTTTTTTGGCAGGTTACAAAGCAAGCAAGGTTCCGCTGCTGGAAAACTTGTTTTTGGTATTGGAGCTGGCTCGACAATTACCTTTGGAACTAATGAATATGATGAAAATACAACATATCTTGTTGTAATTAAGTATGATTTTGTTGATGGTGCAGCCAATGATGTTGCTTCCTTATATATCTTAACTGCTCCAACTAATACGATTCCGGCAACACCTGAAGCAACGTCAACTAGTTCATCAGATCCAACAGAATTAAGTGCTGTTGCAATTAGACAAGCAAGCGGCTGCGGTACAGGAACTATAGATGGAATGAGAGTTGCTAACACATGGCAGGAGGCTGCTGGAATAGATATGACAGCTCCTGTTGCCACCTTCGACCCTGCAGATGTTGCAACCGGTGTATCTAGCGCTGTTAATCCTACCATTACCTTCGATGAGCCCGTTTTTGCCATTGGTGGTGCGGCCATCACAGACCCAACATCGCTTATTACCCTTACCGAAACCGATGCAATGGGTACAGCAGTGCCTTTCACCGCAGCTATTGACGGTGCTAGCAAGGTAATCACCATCACGCCAACCTCAAGTCTCACCCCTGGACAACTATACTACCTAGCTATTGCCCCAGTTCAAGATGCTGCCGGCAACGCTACTGTTGACCAGAGCATCACCTTTACAACTGCAGCCACGCTGAGCACTGCCACCGAAATTACAGGTTTTACACTTGCTAGTGTTGATGGCACCATTGATGCACCAAACCACACGGTTAGCGTGGTGTTACCTTACGGAACCGACGTTACCGCCCTTGTTCCAACCATCACCCTTTCAGCTGGTGCTACCGTTGACCCTGCCAGCGGAGTGGCTCAGGACTTTACCAACCCAGTTACCTACACAGTAACTGCTGAAGATGGAGTAACAACAATGCCTTGGATGGTTACCGTTACTTTCGCAGCCCCTGAGTTCACCGCCACCTATCCAAAATCGGCTAACGTTGGTAAAAATCAATTTGATGTAGTGGTAAATTTAAAGAGTGCTGCAAAGGTATACTTCCTAGAGCAAGCCTCAGGTACTGCTGCACCTACCAGTGCTGATGTAAAGGCATCAGGTACTGTTATCGATGTTACTACCGCTGCTACAGATTTCTCCTCCACCATAACTGGACTATCTGCAAGCACCGCCTACGATGTTTATTTTGTAACTGAGGACAACGCAGGAACCATACTTATGGATACCCCTGTTAAGCTAACTGTTACCACATCAGCCGGCACCTTAACCATTCACGACGTTCAGTACACCACCGACGCTTCGGGTGACAGCCCATACAATAACCAAGTAGTTACCCTCAACGGCACCGTTACCTCGCTTAAATACACTGCTGCTGGTGCCTACTCAGGTTTCTACATTCAGGATGCTGCCGGTGCTTGGAACGGTATTTATGTATACACCAGCACCTATACCGTTGCACAAGGTGATAACGTATCTGTAACAGGTACCGTAGTTGAATATAAGGGAACAGGAACTAACCTTTCTGGCCTTACTGAAATTAGTCCTGCTACGGATGTTACAGTTATCAGCTCGGGTAACCCACTTCCCGATGCAACACTTGTAACTAC
>DATKVT010000169.1 GCA_035529935.1 Williamwhitmania sp.
CGCCTGTATTTTGCAGGACAAACAAAAGGATACAGTATAACAGTTACATTATGGCTTTTATGTATATAGTCACTCACATAACAAAAATATAATTAATTTTCGAAGCAGAGCTTCGAGGAATTAGACCTAACGAGATTAAAATGTTCCTTGCAGTTTATTTCGAGTTTCAATCTCATTCGTATTTCTTCATATTCCGAAGTAAAACGATACAAAGCTTTGGCTCCATGTCCACGAACTTGTGTTGTTCTTTTTTCTTCAAAGAAGGTAATAACTTCATTTAACCTTTCCATTATGGGTTTTATTGGACCTTCTTTAATTTGCACCAAATCAATATCTTCAGAATATCGAGAAGCTGGACTAAGATAGAGTTTGTGTAATGCGGTTCCCCCGCGAAATGCAAGGTTCTCTCTCAAAAAATCGTCAGAGAAAATTTCAACTAATGTTCGTGAAATAATTAAATCCTGTTCAACTTGAGAAAATTCTTTCCAAGGTGCATGTTTCTGCCATTTCGCTATATATGGTTTAGGTATCATAAATCACGTTCTAATCTCACATTAACATCCACTTTCCATTTATTATCAACAGCCCCTGGTTTTTCTTTCGATTTTGGGCTTAATAAAACGGGGAAGAAGTTTTTTGCTTTTAGTTCTGAATAAATTATTTCTTCATATTCCTTTTTTGAACCTAATTCTTCAAGCAAAAAACCTAATCTTTGCAAGGTGCTTTTATTTGGATACCAACTTAAAAGTTCTGACAAATCTGATCCTGTCAATTCTTCAGTTAGCTCCTCAATAGTTGCAAGCATTCTGTTAATACCACCCAATTTTGTCTGATAGTGTATTAAATCAACAATTGTCAAAGCAGGACTGGAAATCTTAAAAATCCCTGCATCGGATTTCTTATGTTGAATATTCTTATCAGACCAGTTAGTTGTTGTGAAGAAACGGATATCTATCGTATTCTTTGAAATGTCGTTGAACTTTGGTTGTTCTGTTATCACGTAATCTCTCTGAACTTGTTGGTGACTTGCTCCGTGAAATTTTGCTGCAGAAAATAAGCCAACGTAATAATTCCTATTAAGATATTGAAATAACTTTTCGCAATAAAGTTGTATAGGAAGTTTCTTAGCAGAAGAATATCTAGGTGTAATGATTAAATAAAACCCTTTTCGGAGGTTTATTACCTCTCCTTTTTCCGATAATCTGTGTAGTTCAAATTTTAAAGAGTTACTGGTACCGTCTGTTGCTTTGGAAATCTCATCGACTGAAAATGAGTAACTTTCAACAGACAACAGGTATTTTATATACTCTTTTGCATTCATCTTTAGGAAATATTCTATAAAAGTATTAAATTATTCTACTATTCTCAAATTATTACTATTCCTTCTTTGTGTGATGGCAAAAAAATTCTGGAAATAGGAAGCCTGCAGGGGCTTTAAATATGTTGTTTGTGGGTGCGCTTTTGCACGGTTTCTCTTAGCATGAAACACAACTCATTTATGACCCACCTATAGGTGTAGCTTATATCTTACTTAAAAGTAAAACAATTTTCACAAAACCAATAAAAACGGCTGCGCTGTTTTTTAAGAACACCCAAAAAGCCCATGGACAGAACCTTGGCTAACTTGAAATAAATTCTACATTTGTGGTAACCAGCATGCAACCACCATGGGCCAAACAGCAATAACCATTTTCTCCATTATCTTTTTTCTGCTCTCCGCCTATGTGGTGTACAAGGGCGTTGTAAGGCGTCAGCCATCGCATCCCGAGCTGCTTAAAAAGCCGTTCCCCGAAGAGTTCCGGGCCATTATGCAGCAGCGTATTCGCTACTACAAAAATCTTTCGCCCGTGGCAAAAGTGGAGTTTGAAAAGCGGATTCTACTGTTCTTGGCGAAAAAAAACATCACCGGAATCGATACCGAGGTAACCGATGAGGATAGGCTCTTTGTGGCCGCCAGCGCCATTATTCCCATGTTTGCGCTCCCCTACTATAGCTACCCCAACGTAACCGAGGTGCTGCTCTACCCCAACTCCTTCGACGACAGCTTCCAAACCAGCCCTACGGTGGAACACCGCAACATCCTTGGCATGGTGGGAAGCGGTTTCCTCAACGGCGAGGTTATACTCTCCAAACCCGACCTAGAGCGCGCTTTCGATGGGCAGCGGCATACGCAAAACGTGGGAATCCATGAGTTTGTCCACCTAATCGACAAGGCCGATGGCGACATCGACGGAATTCCAGAAATACTGATGGAGCACTCCTACTCCCTCGCTTGGCTCAAGGAGATAAAAAAGGAGATTGCACGAATTGAGAAGGGAGAATCTAACATCAACCCATACGCCCTTACCAACAACGCCGAGTTCCTAGCCGTGGCTAGCGAGTACTTCTTCGATGACCCCGAAAAAATGAAGAATCAGCAGCCCGACCTATACGCCTACCTCACCACCATTTTTCACCAAAACCCAGATAGTTACAGGCAAACGGCAAAATGAGGAGATACAGAAAAAGCGATTTTGCGCCGCAATGTGCCCACCGCTTTTTTGAACAAAGCCTCCTTCACGTAAAAATCCACGAAGAGTTGATGGCATTCTGAAAACCACCTCCTTCGCATGGCGGCAACCGCGCCAGATTTTCTGTGTTGATAAAGCCGAGGAATATCTCATCCCCTCCATTTAGAACATCAAATTACGCCACAATAAAACAGCCACTGCACGAATAAAACTGATAACAAGTTTTGGAGTTGGAAGCCTGCAAGGAAGAACTACGGTAGAACATTGAGGTGCTAACAGCTAGGCGTGAGGCAATAAAAGAGCGCGAATAATGCATCACAAGGGCAATGGAAGAGCAGAAAGTTCCTGTGAGAACAGGGCCGAAGAGAACAAAACTTGCATTTCTTCGCTCAATTAAGCGCATCAAAAAACAAGCAATAAGCTGTACAATTAAATAGCACAACCCACCATGTTACCGGTTGGAAGAAAAACCACAAGGCGGCCACCCATAGACAGAAAGGGCTTGAATCAGCAACGCGCTGCTCAAGCCTTAACCTGAAATAGGCAAATACGCCCTACTTTTTTATCTTCTTAATATGAGGCTCCTTCACGTATACCTGGCGCTCGATTGCCTGGTTCAGCGAAATAAAGGTCTCCGTATTCGAAATGCCGGGAATGTTCTGAATGGTGTTTACCAGCACCTCCATCAGATGCTCATTGTCGCGGCAAAAGAGCTTCAGCATCACCGCATAAGGTCCTGTAATAAAATGGCACTCCACCACCTCGGGCATAATTCTGAGTGCCTCTACCACGCCGGGGTACTGGTTCGATTGTGAGAGTTGAACGCCCACAAAGGCGCACACGTCAAAACCCAAGGCCTTGGGTTTCACCACCAGCTGGCTGCCTGCAATGATGCCTGCATCCTCCATTTTCTTGACCCGCTGATGGATAGCAGCACCGCTGATGCCGCACTCACGGGATATTTCCAGAAAGGGCATTCTGGCATTCTTCACTAGAAACGACAGTATCTTCCTGTCAATTTCATCTACTTCAAACTTGTCAGCCATTGCTTTACGATTTCGAAAAGCGAATATAGTAATAGATTGATATTATTTTCATCGTTTTACTAAAAATATATAAGCAAAACAACAAATTTTGTTTAGTCTAAGTTTTCTTTCACGCTGGGAACCATACACTAGTAAAAGAATTAAATTTTTCATAAACGAATTTCTCACCTGCGTTTTAGGTAGTAAAAAAAGGCCAACCCCTAAGAGTTGACCTTTTTTGTAGCCCCACCCAGACTCGAACTGGAATCTAAAGTTTAGGAAACTTTCGTTCTATCCCTTGAACTATGGGGCCATGCATTGAGGATGCAAAATTAGAAAAATAATTGAAAAATTGCAGGCAATATGCACAGGTGGGTAAACCTCTTTAGAAAAGAAAAAAACATGACGGAATACAACGCAGTGCTACGATTCAACCTGCACAAAGAACGCGCAATCGAAATCTTCATTTTAGAAGAATTAAAACAATTTACGTAAAGCATGCCACTTTTTTTTGTGACTGCCGTTTAACAGGTAAAAAATTATTCGTTTCTTAGCTCCCTTATCTTTAAAAAAAAGCACTGCTGACAAAAACGCTGTGATAATAAAGAGTTGACTATGAGAAAACTTTTACCTCTTTCGTTTCTATTTTGGCTATTGCCAATTTTCCTTCTTGCACAGGCCCCTGCTGGTTACTACGATGCCACCAGTGGAAAAACTGGAGCAGAGCTCAAAACGGCTCTTTTCAATATAATTAAAACACACACTCAGAGAACCTATACGCAGCTCTGGACCGACTTCCAAACAACCGATAAAAGAGCCGATGGCTATGTTTGGGATATTTATTCTTCGTGCAATTTTGTTTTTGTTACAGATCAGGATAATGGTACCGGTGGAAGTAACGAGTGCGATAAGTACAACAGGGAGCACTCCTTCCCAAATAGTTGGTTTGGTGGAGTACAATCGTCTCCGATGTACACCGATTTATTCCATCTTTACCCAACCGACAAGAAGGTGAATAATGTACGAAGCAATTATATCTATGGCCTAGTTCAAACACCAAGCTATACCTCTTCAAATGGTAGCAAACTTGGCTCATCTGATCCTACGACGGGTTTTTCAGGAACGGTATTTGAACCGATCGATGAATACAAAGGCGACCTTGCCCGCACCTACTTCTACATGGCCACTTGCTACGAAGATAAAATTGCAAGTTGGACATCGTACAACACAGAGGCAAATGCAATTCTTGATGGTGACTCCTTTCCAGCATACAAAACATGGTACGTCCAGTTACTATTAAAGTGGAGCAACGAAGATCCGGTTAGCCAAAAGGAGATAGACCGCAACAATGCCATTTATGGAATTCAGGGTAACCGAAATCCTTTTATCGATCATCCAGAATATGCAGCCATGATTTGGGATGCCTCCAGCTCGGTAACCACCACCACTAGCTCTCCCATCTCCATCTATCCAAACCCTGCAAACACAGAATTTAAGATTGACCTACCCAACCAAAGTGCTTTTTCGGTTGAGATTTTTGACCTCATAGGGAAGAGAATTAAGAAAATTGATGAGGTTAACCCCAACCAATCCATTCAGGTAGGAGACCTTCGGAATGGACTCTATTTGGTAAGAATAAAATACAATGGTGGCTCAGTTGTAAAGAAAATTACAATCCAAAGGTAAATCCGAAAAACAGACTAAAGACCAAGTTGATAACAGCTTCTTGCTACCGACAAAATCGGTGGTAGTGAGCATACTCACCTCCTCTTAAAAGCTAAACATGCGAAAAAATATACTGTTTCTGTTATTGTGGCTAGTGCCACTCTTGATGTGGGCCCAAGCCCCTACCGGCTACTACAACAACGCCGATGGGAAGACCGGAGCTACGCTTAAAACTGCTCTCTTCAACATCATTAAAACCCATAACGAGCAAACATACGCCCAACTGTGGACTGACTTTCAATCGACAGACAAGAAGGCAAATGGAAAGGTTTGGGATATGTACTCCGACGTACCAGGTGGAACTCCTGCATATGAATTCACCTTTTCCACCAACCAGTGTGGAACTTATTCAAAGGAAGGAGATTGCTACAATCGTGAACACTCCTTCCCTAAAAGTTGGTTTAGCGAGGCCACCCCAATGTACACCGACCTATTCCACCTCTATCCCACCGACGGTAAGGTGAACGGAATGCGAAGCAACTACATTTACTGTGAAGTACTCAATACACCTGAAACCCAGTTCTCCTCCAACGGGAGCAAGTTAGGTCCATCGGATCCCGCTACAGGATTCTCTGGAAAGGCCTTTGAACCCATCGATGAGTATAAGGGCGACCTTGCACGCACCTACTTCTACATGGCCACCTGCTACGAGGATAAAATTGCGAGCTGGGCATCGTACGCCACCGAAGCACAGGGTATTCTTGATGGTGACGCCTACCCAGCTTACAAGAGCTGGTTCGTTCAGCTGCTGCTCAAGTGGAGTAGAGAGGATCCGGTTAGCCAAAAGGAAATTGACCGTAACAATGCAGTGTATGCCATTCAGGGAAACCGCAACCCCTACATCGACCACCCAGAGTATGCGGAGTATGTTTGGGGTGGAGAAACACCCAGCGGAGTTCAGGTCTCCAACATTGCGCTAAATCCAGCGCAGCCAAATGAAACCAACACGGTTAGCATTTCGGCAACGGTTTCTGCTACCAAAACCATTAGCTTGGTTAATTTAAGGTGGGGAACCACATCGAGCATTTCCAATGAGATTTCCATGACCTCAACCGATGGTAGTAACTACACAACAACATCGGCTATTCCTGCACAAGCTGCTGGTAGCACCATATACTATGCCGTTTATGCGGAGGACAATGAGGGTGGGAATAAACTAACCCAAACTCAAAGCTATACCGTTGCAAACAGCGTTGCTCCCACAAACATTCTCTCAGTTGATTTTTCCAGCTGCCTGCCAACGGGTTGGGTGACCTACAGCGTGACATCCAACAAAAACTGGACCTGCTATAGCAACCAATACATGGAGGCCAATGGCTATGGTGGAGATGTGGCTAGCGAAGATTGGTTGGTAACCAGCAAGGTAGATGCAACGAGCTATCACGATGTGGCTTTAACCTTCAACGTGAAAACAAAGTATACCGACACCAACTACCCCAACACCCTAACGGTATACTACTCTACCAACTACCTGGGAGTTGGGAGTCCAAATGCAGCAACATGGAACCTCCTATCCTACACCGTTCCTGCTGCAAACTCCAACGCATTTGCCTCAAGTGGCAGCATTAACCTCGCAGCCGTTGATGGAAAGCAATTCTACATTGGTTTCAAGTATGCTTCTACTGGCGTTGGCTCCAATTCATCAGCACTTTGGGATGTGGACGATGTGGTTGTTACCGCAACACCCGGTTCAAACCCCACCAACCAAGCCCCAGAAATTTCAAGCATTCACAACACACCCGCAAATCCTGAAAAAGGGGCAAATACCACCGTTACCGCATCAGTTTCCGATGCCGATGGCTCGGTTAAAACGGTAACCCTAAGGTATGGTACCGACCAAAACAATCTTAACCAAACGGTAGCAATGGTGCTGCAGTCGGGCACAACTTACACTGGTTCATTCACCTTCCCGCAAGCCAACACGGTTTACTACAAAGTTGAGGCAACAGACAATCAAGACCTAGCGGCAACTTCAATGGTTTATACCATTGATGCAGCGGCCTCATCTAATCAACTTCCAGTAGTTAGCAATGTTTCCTTCAGCCCAAACCAGCCTATGGTGAATTATGAATTAACCATTTCAGCAACAATTACCGATGCTGATGGTACTATTACTAGTGCTACGGTTAATTATGGAGACGCAAGCGATAATATGCCATACCAGCAAGCCATGCAGGTGCAATCCGGCTCAACCTTTGAGGCCACTTTCACTGTTCCGCAACTTACGGCGCTCTACTTCAGCCTTACCGCAACAGATAACCAAGGTGGGAGCATTTCATCATCACCTTCACTGGTTAATCTGTCCACTGGCATTGGCACAACTACTGCCGATAAATTGGAAATTTACCCAAACCCGGCTCACCAACAATTCGCTGTTGCTACCAACGGTAGCACCCCAATAAACATTACCGTTTATGATCTTACGGGGAAGAAAATTATTGAGAGAAGAAGTGTTTTGCCAAATCAAAGCATTGACATTGCTTCACTGAGTAGCGGCATTTACCTCATCCGAATATCAACAGTAAAGGGTATGGTTACAAGAAAACTTAACGTTTCAAAATAACAGACACTGAACATAATGGCTATAGACCATAGCCACAATAAAAAACCCCGGTGAAATTCACCGGGGTTTTTGCTATATGTACTTTTTCTTCGATTGTGTAATCACGAAATCCTTCAAATAAAAGGGTTCAAAGTAGGCAGTGTCAACAAAATTGGAGGATTTAAATGCTTCCAGTGAGGGCAATACCATATTTTTTGCCGAGGAAAAATTATCCTCAAGAAAAATGGCGTTGGCGTGCGAAATAACCGCACGACACTTTGCAGCACCATTTCCAAAGAATACCACCCTGCTCTTTTCCAAAATTGAGGTAAAAGTAGATTCGTCCACAATTGTGGCCTTTACCGATTCAACAACCGCCAGTTGGCTGGAGTATAGCGCCGAATAGACCTCCATTCGTCGGGCATCAATCATGGGGCAAAACACCATGCCTTCAATGTCGTCTCCCCTCTCTTTAAGTGCACCGATGGCTCCAAAAGTCATAGCCTGCAAACTGTCGACTGCAATTAATGGCAAGTTCTGAGCAAAGCAAATTCCCTTTGCTGTGGATACACCAATCCTGAGACCCGTATACGAACCAGGCCCCTTGCTAACTGCCACGGCGCTCAAGTTCTTTGGAGAAATGTTGACCTCCTTCAATATCTCATCAATAAACACGGCTAGCGTAGAGGCATGAGAACGGCCCTCGCTATTTTCTCGACAACACAAAAGCTGCCCTTCGTTAAAAAGGGCAGCAGAGCACACATCGGTGCTAGTTTCCAGCATAAGAATTAATGCCATCTATTTCATTTTATCAAACAGCTTGTCTTTAGGAACAATCTGCACAAGAACAGAATCTTTCAACCGGCGCGAAATTACACTAAATGGCGCAACAACCACGTTCATAGAATCGGTAAGACCGCTTGTTACTTCAATGTAGCTGTCATCCTGAATTCCGGTAGTAACAGGTATCTGCTTAATTTTGTTAGTCGACATTACCGCATACACTATCTCCTGTGGTTTGTCTGTTTCGGGCTTAATAGTCTTGGTCTTCTGGTTGCTATTGTCATTGTTATTCGAAGCGGTTTCGTCATCACTGGCACTTCCGTTATCCATTTTTGAACTATCGATCTTCACGCTAACAGCCTGAATGGGTACTGAAAGCACATTTACCTTACGCTCAGTTTGAATATCAACAGTGGCTGACATTCCTGGACGAAATGGGTTGGTGATACCCTTCTTCAGCAAATCGGCGTACGATTCTTCGAGAAGCAAAATTCGAACCTCAAAGCTGGTAACCTGATCCGATGAAGTTCCCTGAACGCTGGCAGAGTTGGCAATTTGAGTTACAATACCACGAAATTTTCTATCCATATAGGCATCCACCTCAACAAGTGCTGTATCTTTTAACCTAACCCGAATAATATCGTTTTCGTTAACGTCTACCCGAACCTCCATGTTGCTGAGGTTGGCCAAACGCATCAGCTCTGTTCCAGCCATCTGTGCTGTTCCTACCACGCGCTCGCCCTTTTCAACGTTGAGCTTCGAAATAGTTCCCGATACAGGAGCATAAATGGTGGTCTTTGATAGGCTTTCTCTTGCTTCACGGAGCGATGCTGCTGCACTACTTACACTATACTTTGCTGCTTGTTGGTCTCCTTGGGCAACCTTATATTGTGCCTCAGCCGTTTCATAATCGGATTGAGAAATGGCCTTCTGTTTAAAAAGATCCTGGTTCCTATTATAGGACAACTTCGCTTGCTGAAGCTGAGCATCGGCCTGCACGAACCTTGCATTAGCAGAGTTCAACGCAGCTTCGGCGCGCTCCAAGCCGCTGATATAAATATCGGGCTTAATCTTAAGAAGAAGCTGGCCTCTGGTAACCTTATCGCCCTCCTTAACAGGCAACTCAACAATTTCGCCAGAAACATCAGGGCTAATCTTAACCTCGGTAACTGGTTGAATTTTACCGTTTGCAGTTATTGTTTCCACAATGGTTCTATAGGTTGGCTTTTCAACTGCCACCTTTATGGCATCCTCCTTGCCTATCCATCCAGCATATTTACCAACAATGATAAACACCACAATGACAGCAACTCCTATCAATGCATATTTGAGGGTGTGGTTCTTCTTTTTCATTAGAAAATATTTTAATGTTTATTATTTTAAAGTTATGGGGCTAAAGCTTAATGGGCATTCCTCGGTAAAAGTCCAGTATTTTAGTTTTAAAAATATACTCATACTTTGCCTGAAGCAGGTCGGATTGAGCCTTGGTAAGCTTACTCTTTGCAGTGTTGTAGTCGATGGAGTTGATTAATCCCAAGTTGAACCTATTCTGAGTGTAGTTATATGATTCCTGCATGGTAGCTACCGACTTCTTGGTAGAAACATAGCGGCGATAGGATGCAACTGCATCAGCATAGGCCTGCTGTATATTCTTGAAAAGTGTATTTTTTTCAATATCCAGATTAATCTTGGCTCTTTGAAAATTAGCAGTAGCGCTACTGGTATTGTAATGGTTCGAAAATCCAGAAAAAATTGGAATGCTCAAATTCAGATAAACGCCCAAGTTGGCGTTATCCTTCATCTGGTTAAAGAATGGATACTTTTCAGTTATTGGCACACCGTTCACCAGCTTTACTTGTTCCCTGACATCCGAGTAGCTGGAGCCATAGGAAACATTTAATGATAGCTGAGGATAATAACCACCCTTGGCAATATCGATGGATTTTTGCGCACTTTCAACTCGAAACTCCGCCGACTTTATTTCCGGCATGCTTTTTTCTGCAATCGGGTAAATATCTTGTGATTGAACGTTTACGGAAACGATGAGAACTGAATCAAGATTTGGAGCACTAACTTCAATTACGCTGTCCCGTAAATCCAAATATTGCGTAAGGGTTAACTTGGACATGTAGAGATTGTTTTGCGCATCAACCAGCTGCAACTCTTCCGATGCTTCCTGTGCCTGAACATCGAGAAGGTTCCCAATAACAACCTTACCGGCATCAACCAACTTTTTTGTTTGATCTACCTGCAACTTGGTAAGTGATAGCTGGTCATCTGCAACCTTTGTCAGCTCCTGATTAAACAATATTTGTAGATAGGCTGCAGCGATATTGAGCGAAATGTCGTTTTTCAACTTTTCAAAATCTTGCAGCCCGGCCATCAGGTCAAGGTTGTTTTTTTTGATGCTATTTTGTTTTTGAAAACCAGCAAAAAGAATCATGCTACCAGAAAGGGAAGCATTGGTATATTTTACTGTTTGATTCGAAAACTGATAGGTTGTTTGATCGAGCGCGCGACCATTGCTTACACTCTGTGTACCGCCAACATCAATCGATGGGAGCAACCCATAGCGAGAAGCATTCAAGGTATTCTTCTGAACCGTTAAACCTTCCGCCTGACTTTTTATGGAAAGGTTGTTCTCAAGTGCATAGCTGATGCATTTCTGCAAGCTCCATGTTGTTGTTGTCGGTTGAAGGCTATCAATTTTCTCTTGGCTGAATGAAGTTAGCGAAAGTAGCAGCATTGTTGTGACCAACATGCCTGCTTTGAACGCAAAAAATTGTAATCGCATAGCAAATATTTTCAGGTAAAAATCAGTTTTTTAGACAGGAGTTCATCCTGTTAGTTTAATTACAAAGCCAAAGGCATCGTTATGAACAACGCACTAAAAACAGATTTGATGCATATAAAGGTATAAAAACATTGCAAAACAACAGGATGTTGAGACAAAGGAAGTGTGCAATTGAGAATTTATTGCGCAATAAAATGTCAATCATCGTCCTGTATTATAAGATGTTAAACTAAGCACTTCAATATTTCATAACGGTGAATTAATATTAATAATTAGTGTTGCCAAATGCGAGGTGTTTTTGAAAAATGATTTCGCTGGGCATTTTAAAAAATAGTAGTAAGTTTACCCTTCTAGTTCGCCAAATTTTACGCTTATGGTTTTCAAACTTAAAATTCGACAGAAAATACAACTCTTTATCCTGTCAACAGTAATCGCAATATTTATTGTAACTATTGGATATATAAGCCTTTCGGCTCGTCGAATGGCGACCTCAAGTGCAACAGCTCTTACCGATGCCCGAGCCGAGGAATCCGCGTTGAACATAGAGGGCAAGCTCAATGCAGAGATGTCCATTGTTCGGACCTTCTCGCAAGCATTTTTGGAGTATCACCAACTCACAAGCGCTGAAAGGAAAAGCCTTTACTCCCAAATGTATCTTCGGGTACTTGAAAAAAATCCGCAAATTGACGCTATTTGGGACAGCTGGGAGTTGAGCAATCTCGATCCCACATGGACCAAACCCTATGGAAGAGAGTTCTTTCTCTGCTGGCGAGAGGACGGCGAAATAAAAACAAAAGCGGAAATACGCAGCCTTACGGGTGATCCACCTCATTACGCTGCCATGAAGGCGGCAGGGGTAGAAAATATTGCAGAGCCATATATCTCCGAAGTCCAAAAAGGCGGACTAATGACCACCCTCGTTTCCCCCATGTTTGAGAAGGGAAAATATATCGGGCTCATCGGAATTGACCTTCTGCTTACAAGATTTCAGGAATACGTAAACCAAATTAAGCCTTTCGAAAACAGCTATGCATTTATGGTTTCCGCCAAGGGTATGTATATTGCTTTTCCTGATACTTCCTATATTGGAAAAAATATTAATGATTTTGCTTTCAGCAAAAAGCTGAATGAAAAATACAAATTACTGGATAAGATACAGAAAGGAGAAAACTTCAACTTAACAGTTAAAAATGAGAATGGCGAGGAGTATTACTATTCAGTTTCACCCATAAATGTTGGTCAAACAGGGACTCCTTGGGCCCTTGCCATTGCCGTTCCCATGAAGGCAATGCTAAGCCAAGCCAACCATGCATACAACGTCTCTATCATTACAGGAATCATTGGATTGCTTATTCTGATATTGGTAATATTCCTCCTTTCCAACAGCATAACCTCCCCAATTAGCATGGTAACTAAAAGTTTAGGTCTTATGTCAACTGGCAAAGTCGATAGAACCATGCGGCAAAACTTTAAGACTGGCGATGAGATTGATGATATGACAAAGGCGCTTAACATATCCATAGACGGTTTGGTGGATAAGGCCGAATTTGCCCTTGAAATTGGGCAGGGAAACTTAAATGTAGACCTTAACCTGCTTAGCAACGATGATATTTTGGGCAAAGCCTTGCTGAACATGCGCGATAGCCTCCTCAAGGCAGAGAAGGATGAAGAGGAAAGGAAATCAGAGGAGGCGAAAGTTCAGTGGGCAAATAAGGGCCTTGCCTCATTTACTGAGATTCTCCGCCAAAGCAACGAGACAATGGAGGTGCTTGCTGACAATATTTTAAAGCACCTTGTTCGTTACCTCAATGCCATCCAGGGTGGTGTCTTTATTAAAAATGACGACAATAGCCATAATATCCAATACGATCTGGTAGCCGCTTTCGCCTTCGACCGCAAAAAATATCTTACCAAATCGTACGAGGAGGCTGAAGGGCTGGTTGGTGCCTGTGCTGCCGAAAAAGCCACCATATACCTAACCGAAATACCACAAAACTATATTGAAGTTACCAGTGGCCTTGGCGATGCAAACCCTAACGTTCTTCTACTTGTGCCACTAAAAGTTGAAGATACCATTCTTGGTGTAATTGAGATTGCCTCGTTCTACAAGATGCAAAAGCACGAAATTGAATTCGTAGAAAAGATAGCCCAAAACATCGGCTCCACCATTCAAACAGTGCGCATCAACGAAAAAACGAAGAAGCTGCTAGAGCAATCGCAGCAGCAAGCCGAAATTATGGCCGCACAGGAGGAGGAGATGCGCCAAAACATGGAAGAACTGCAAGCCACACAGGAGGAGTCGGCACGAAAAGGCGCCGAAATGGAGGGCCTTGTTAATGCGTTAAATGCCTCCAGCTACGTGGCGGAGTATGACCCACACGGCAATGTTATTAATGTTAACGATGCATTTGCCAACTTGCTCGGATCCTCAAGAGAGGAAGTTATTGGAACACACCATATTGACGGTATCGACATGGCCTCTTTCGTTGACCAAAGCTATGAGGAGTTCTGGAACGATTTGCTGCGAGGCAAAATAAAAAAGCACACAACCCACCTTAAAATGCACGGTAAAAGCATTGTGCTTTTAGAAACCTACACTCCGATTGTAAACGAACACGGGGAAGTTTCTAAAATACTGAAGATATCAACAGACGTTACCGATATTCATTCGTCAAGGTGAAAATAAAAATGGCCGCGCTTCTGCTGCCATTTTTTATTCCGTTTCAAAAACGACTTCGTAACCGCTAAATGTTCTAAGGTTAATAACCTTTTGCCCATCAAACATAAGGTACTGTCCCCTAATTCCGGTCAAAATACCTTCCACCGTTTTATCTTTATCAAAGCTGGACGAAACGATCGATGTAGGATACTCCTCTACCGGATAACGAATTTCAAACACGTTGTTATTTGGAAGAAAAAAGGGAGCATGGTTAGCAGGAAAAAGGATTCGGGCTCGCTCTCGCTGCTCCATCAAGTCAATCCCTTCATGAACAACGCCTAGCAACATTTTTCGCCAATCAGTCTTATCCGAAAAATTGGCTTTTAAAGCAACCTCAAGCGTTCCGGCAAGGTACCTATTTGGCAACTCGGCTATACAAATGGCACTCGAAGCTCCTTGATCAATCCATCGAGTTGGCACCTGAGTCTTGCGAGTGACCCCAACTTTTAAGCCCCCTGAAAGTGCGAGATATACATAATGGGGCTGCAGGCAATGCGAGGTTGCCCACTCCATGCTACGCGCCACTCCTTCGTGTGCTCTACAGAGTTCCGGCCTTAAAATGCATGGCTCCGTTTCTGGGATCGAAATAAAGCAAGGATAGCAATACCCCTGTCCGTAACTTGTTATTGTAAGCCCCCCACAACTTAGGCACCGGATGGTTCCTGACCAAGAAATTTGAATATGTCGGCCTATTAGTGCATTCATCTCCACCCTTTTGCCACCAAGGAGCAAACCGTAGCGAACAACTGAACTGCTTTTCTCAATGGATACCTCCATTTTAACTAAACCACCGCTTACCTTCATACCCTTGTGTTTTCGGACAATATAGAAAAACATATCACACCTAATCGACTTCGTTCGTCAAAATAATTTCAAAATAACACTACCGTGTATTGCATAGTATTTATTTTTGAATGTATATTTGCATAACATCTTACAGTGTATAACATAATATCATAAAACAATGAAAAGCACAATCAACGTTAACATTGGAGGGCAGTCGTTTGTAGTTGACGAGGATGCCTACCACGTGCTTAGTACCTATCTTGAATCTTGGGAAATAAACCTTTCCAGCGATTCTGGAAAACGGGAAATTTTAGATGACATGGAAGCACGTATTGCCGAGCTGTTTTTGGAGCGAGTAAAAATCCCTGGACAGGTGGTTACCCTATCGATAGTTGAAGAGGTAATAACCATTATGGGGAAGCCCGACCAAGCCGGCTCATTCGATGAGGGACATAGCACCTACACCGGTAAACCATATCGTCGGATGTATCGGGATCCCGATAACCGATTTCTAGGTGGCGTTTGCTCCGGTATGGGACTTTACTGGAGAGTCGATCCAATTATTTTCAGGCTACTTTTTATACTTGCCTTTTTCACCTTTTTCTCCGGTGTAATTCTCTACCTCTTACTTTGGATTGCAATTCCCAAGGCTGTTACCCCTGCCCAAAAGTTGGAAATGAGGGGAGAACCCATTACGGTTGAAAACATTAGAAGGGCAGTAGCCAATGAGTTCAATGAAATTTTTTCAAAAAAGCATTAAAAACGTAAAGCCATGAACGCAGAAAACGTTAAGGCCCAAATGCGTAAAGGTGTTTTGGAGTATTGCATCCTTTCCATTCTTTCCAAACAGGATGCCTATGCAACCTCCATCATACAGCAGCTTAAAGAGGCCGAAATGATAGTAGTAGAAGGAACGCTTTATCCGCTCCTGACCCGTCAGAAAAACCAAGGGCTACTCAACTATCGATGGGAAGAGAGCACACAAGGGCCACCCCGCAAATACTACTCTCTCACCGATAAGGGAAAATATTTTCTAGCGGACCTAGATTCCGCCTGGAGTGAGTTGGTCGAAACTGTCAAAAAAATCAGAGAAAACAAGTAGCAAACCATGGAAAAGGTAATTCATTCAAACATAGGCAGTGTGGCCTTTAAGTTGGACGACGAGGCTTACACCATTCTGAGCAACTACTTTGCCGACATTCGAAAAGAATTTTCCGGAAAGCCGGGAGCCGAAGAAATTGGAGATGACGTTGAAGCCAGAGTAGCGGAGCTGCTCGGTGAAATGCAGGATAGCAAAGATGCTACCATTACGGCAGCAATGGCAAAAAAGGTAATCGCCCAGATTGGAACACCAGAACAGATGGAGCCAAGCGATGGTGAGAGTGCAGAAGAAGAACCATCTGAGGGGTTTAGGCGCTACCCAAAGCGGCTTTTTAGAGATAAAGAGCATAGCGTTTTTGGTGGGGTTTGCTCTGGACTAGGGGTTTACTTCAACTCAGACCCTATTCTTTTCAGGGTTGTTTTTATTCTTCTCTTTTTGATTCCCCTTTTTAATCATCATTTTCATCTTTTTGGGAACGGCTTTTCTTTGCTCAGCTATTTAGTGCTTTGGGCAATTGTTCCAGTTGCAAAAACCCATCGTCAAAAGATGGAGATGCATGGAGATGCGTTCAATATTCACTCCGTGAAATCAAAAGTTGAGGAGGAGTTCAAGGAGGCATCCGAAAGCCTTAAAAGGAGAACCGGAGGTGGCAACTTTATGAATCGTTTAGGTTCTGTACTTGGTGAAATTTTACTCGTTTTTGCCAAGATACTCAAGGTGTTCTTCAAAATAATTTTTGGGATATTTGCTGCAATATTCATTATTGTAGGGGTTTCCCTTATTGTCGCAATGTTGGCTATCATGTTTTTTGGCCCGAGCGATTTCATCACCGACGGTACCATGAACTGCCACTTTTACATTCGTGACCTAGCTTCTGTATTTGTTGGACAATCAGGATTTTGGGGCATTACCATTCCCGGCACTCTGCTAATACTAATTCCTACCATTGGTCTAATATACCTTGGCCTTCGTCTTGCATTTAAGTTTAAGGCAAACGATAGGGCCATTGGACTTTCGGCACTGGTTATTTGGGTAGCAGCACTAGCCGTTGGATTGGGGTATGGGGTATCGGAACTCAACAGCTTTAAGCACGGCGAGTGGGTTAAAACTTCGCAACAGTTTGAAAATGCAAAGCCAGATACGCTATTTATTGCTTCACCCGATATGGCAAACCTCCCAACATTCTGCAACACTAGGATGGACTTCGACGATGATAACGTTAAGATCTACTCCGACGGAAAAAATATCAGGACCCTTGCAAGTCTTAATATCATAAATGGCAAGGACCAACCGCTTAGCGTATCTACCGATCTCTATTCGAGAGGAATAACTACCACAATGGCGAAACAAAATGCGAGTTCAATTGATGTCTCAACTTCGTTAAGTAGGGATACGCTAACCATTGATCCGGTGTTAACCTTTAGTAAGGACAAAAAGTGGCGCAACCAGAAGGCAATCATTAACCTCACAATTCCCGAAGGTACTGTAATCCATTTTGACTCCAACCTCTACTCGCTCCTGCAACAATCAAACAACAGTTTCAACTATGTAGCAGGCTATATGGCAGGTGGATACTATCGCTTGACCGATGATGGGCTACAAAATACAGACACAAAAAACTAGATTTTAAGCTGAGGTGCTTGGCACAAAAAAGAAAATTATTACATTTGCACCGCAATAAAATGCGGCACTGACCTATGGTGTAACGGCAGCACTACTGATTTTGGTTCAGTTAGCCCAGGTTCGAATCCTGGTAGGTCAACAAAAAACCCCGATTTCTCGGGGTTTTTTTATAGGTCAACACTACGGGTTAAATATTCGGAGTAATTCTTAATTTTTGGCTGGTAAACCTCGGTGAGCAAAGGCGATGAGATAATAAAATCAGCCGTTGATCGATTACTGGCAGTAGGAATATTATAAAGAACCGCTATTCGTAACAGCGCCTTGATGTCCACGTCGTGGGGCTGCTGTTCCATGGGATCCCAAAAGAAAATGAGCATGTCAACCTTCCCCTCTGCAATCATGGCACCAAGCTGCTGATCGCCACCAAGAGGTCCTGACTTCAACTTTGCTATCTTAAGTCCCTTCGAGGCATGACCCTCCTTGAAGTGTATAGCTTCTTCAATTAACTTTCCCGTTGTACCAGTGCAAATAAGATCGTGTCGCAACAGCTCTGTTGAGTTCCACTCAACCCATTCTATCATATCCTTCTTGCGATTGTCGTGCGCAACCAACGCAATGGTTTTTTTTGCTTCCATCTCTAAAATTTATTTATACCTAATAAAAACATGCTGCAAATTTACGCTATTCCAACCACTATTGTCGCTTTTATCAGCTAAGAGACCATTAATTGTTCCGGTAACGATTGCAAAAAACAACAGGAACATTTTAATCATACAATTGACATAGAAGAGTATATCCCAAAATCGAAATGCATTATGGTGAGAATATTTATCAGGTGTTCATTTTCGAACAGAGATTGTTCGTTTTCATTCATTTTCAATGTGGCTTACAGGCATAATTTTTTTCTAGGCAACTACAGTTCTGAGTATTGTAATATTTGGCTTAATGGTTGTTTAAAAAGTGTTTAACCAAATTCGGGACCTATTGCGATTATAAAAAAGGCACAACCAATGATAAAAAACTATATTGTTACTGCACTACGGAACATTAGCCGATCCAAATTCTACTCATTAATCAACATCATTGGGCTTTCCACGGGCATCCTGGCGGCTATACTTATTATTCTTTACGTTAAGGACGAGCTGGGTTATGATAAGTTTTACAAGAATCACGAAAGAGTTTTTAGAATAGAATCCCGTTTCAATATTGGCGGCAGTGAAGATATTGTGGCAGTGACCTCCCCTGCCATTGGACCAATGCTTGCTCAGGAATTCCCCCAAGTTGAAAAATTTGTTCGTTTAGCCAGTTTTAGAGACAACGAGCTATCATACAACGGAAAAAAGTTCGAAATTAAGCAGGGGTATTGGGTTGATACCACCTTTTTTGATGTGTTCAACCAGCACTTTATTGCAGGTGACCCCACCAATGCCTTAACCCAACCAAATGCAGTTGTGCTAACCGCATCAATTGCCAACCAAATGTTTGGAAGTTCTCCGGCCGTGGGGAAAACCATTACAACACCCGACAATCAGAATTTTACGGTAACTGCTGTAATCCGTGACCTCCCTAAAAATACACACACAAAATTTGACGCCCTCTTTTCGCTTAAAACCATTGAAAAAAGAGCTGGCTCAAATAGGTTCAACAACATGAATGCAGAGGCCTTCTTTGGCATAAACGTATACACATTTGTACTCCTAAGGCAACCGTCCGACATGGATTCTATTCTGGCCAAAAACGACTACCTCTACCAAAAGTATATGGCCTCCGCGGGCGAAAAGCTTAACGCCAAGTTTAGGATGGAGACTCAACCGCTAGCAGAGCTTCACTTTAGTAGGAAAGAACTTAAGGGTGATGAGCCTGTTGGTAACCGTAAATTGATTATACTCTTTGCACTAGTGGCACTCCTCATACTGGTAATTGCGGCTATCAACTACATGAATATGGCAACGGCAAGGTCGGCCAATCGAGCAAAGGAAGTTGGCATACGAAAAGTGCTGGGCGCCCAGAGGTCAAGGCTAGTATTGCAATTCTTGGCAGAATCAGTGATTATATCGCTTGCATCGCTTGCATTGGCATACATTGCAGCCGAAGCTATCATTGATCCTTTCAACGCCCTAACGGGCAAAAATATTACAAGGGCTGAATTATACCAGCCACTGGTTCTTGGGCTAAGCTTTGCAGTAGCTATTTTTATTGGTCTTGTATCGGGCAGCTATCCAGCAGGCTACCTTTCTTCGTTCAATCCAATTGAAGTTTTGAAGGGTAAAGCATCAACATCATCGAGCAAAGTATTGCTACGGAAGTTACTGGTAGTAATTCAGTTCACTATTTCGGTAATAATGATCATCGGAACCGTGGTGGTAAGCATGCAGCAATCCTACATTCGAAACAAGAACCTTGGCTTCGACTCCAACAATCTTTATGTCTATCGGGAAACGGATACAACCGCCAGAAAAAAAACGGAGTTCATCCGCGACCAGCTGCTCAAGACTCCATATATCGAAGATTTTTCATCGTCCATTACACCCTTAGGAATGGGTAACGACCTACGCGTATTCAGGGTTGAACAGCAAGCGGAAGGAATGAAAGAGTTTACGGTCGCCGCCTACTATGTTGATTTTGACTTTCTGCGCATGATGAAAATCCCCATCCTCGAAGGACGACCATTCGAAAAAGGCAATGCATCAGACAGCACTAAAGCATATATTATTAACGAAGCCGCCGCAAAATTTTTTGGATGGAATAAAAACGCTCTTGGTAGGCGGATTTACATGGTTGACGACATTGAAGCAAATTCAGACAAAATAGGACAAGTTATTGCGGTGGTAAAAGATTTCCATTTTCAAAGCGTTCACAATGTAATTGAACCATTTATCATTGTTGTTCCAAACTTTCCGCTTCCCAGCATGAATGTGCGCATCAAACCAGGCAAAGAGAAAGAGGCCTATGCTGCAATCGACAAGGTGAGAAAAGAGGCCGGTGCAACAACCGACATCAACATTTTTCCCTACAAAGAGCGGCTCAACGAGGATTACGCAGCCGAAGAAAAACTTGGCTGGTTGTTTAGAGTTTTCTCGCTTCTAACCATTTTCACCTCCATTCTTGGGTTAATGGGCCTAACCTCGTACCTCACCGAACAAAGGACAAAAGAGATTAGCATACGTAAAGTGATGGGCGCAAAATCGTGGAGCATCACAAAAATGTTGACATTGGAATATATTAAGCTAGTACTGCTTGCCAACCTTATTGCGTGGCCCATTGCCTATATCGCGGCAACGAGTTGGCTTCAGGGGTATGCCTATCGGATAAACTTTGGTATTTCACCATTCTATTGGCAAACATTATTCCCATTTGTATTAGCAACCCTAGTATCGTTAGTGGTTGCAATAGTAACTGTTGGTTGGCTTGCCAAAAAGGCGGCCGAAACAGATCCAGCCTTTGCTCTAAAGCAGGAGTAAGGTGCTGTCCATGTCCCCAAAGGCCGGTGTCCCCCGGCCTTTTTTCATTTTCTGCCAACAAAAAAAAATAAGAAAAAGAATGCCTACCTTTGCGTGCTAATTTTTTGGGATAGATGAGAGATCTAAGGAACATTGCAATTATTGCACACGTTGACCACGGAAAAACCACCTTGGTAGACAAAATGATATTTCAGGCCAAGCTGTTTCGGGACAATGAAAAACATGGAGATCTGATTCTAGACAGCAACGACCTTGAACGAGAGCGAGGCATTACCATTCTTGCTAAAAACGTTTCAGTTGCCTATAAGGATGTTAAAATTAACATTATAGATACTCCTGGTCACGCCGATTTTGGTGGTGAAGTTGAACGAGTGCTCAATATGGCCGACGGCGTTCTTCTGCTGGTTGATGCCTTTGAAGGAACCATGCCACAAACACGATTTGTGCTCTCAAAAGCACTTTCGCTAGGGCTTAAACCTATTGTGGTAATAAACAAGGTTGACAAGCCAAATTGCCGTCCCGAAGAGGTTCAGGAGCAGGTTTTCGAGCTGATGTTTAACCTCAATGCTACAGAGGAGCAGCTAAATTTCCCCACCATATACGGGAGTGCTAAAAATGGATGGATGTCTGACGATTGGAAAAAACCGACTACAGACATTACGCAACTACTGGACTCAATTCTTGAAAACATACCAGAACCCATTGCACTTCAAGGAACACCACAAATGCTCATAACCTCGCTCGATTTTTCGAGCTATGTTGGTAGAATTGCAGTTGGGAAGCTCCATAGAGGAACGTTAATCACCGGGCAGGCCGTAGCGTTAGCAAAACGAGATGGTAGCATCATACGCTCCCGAATTAAGGAGCTCTACTCATTTGAAGGGCTTGGAAAAGCTAAGGTTGAACAGGTTGATGCTGGTGAGATTTGCGCTGTAGTCGGGATCGAGGGATTTGAAATTGGAGATTCAATTTGCGATATAGAAAACCCTGAACCGCTAGTTCCTATCGCCATCGATGAACCAACAATGAGTATGCTCTTTACAATCAACAATTCACCATTCTTTGGGAAAGAGGGTAAGTTTGTTACCTCACGCCACCTGAAAGAACGGTTAGACAAAGAGTTGGAAAAAAATCTTGCCCTCCGGGTGGAAACAACCGATAGCGCCGATTCATTTACCGTTTTCGGACGAGGTGTTTTGCACCTCTCTATATTACTGGAAACTATGCGCCGTGAGGGATATGAAGTTCAAGTAGGCCAACCTAAAGTAATTATTAAGGAGATTGCTGGAGAAAAGTGCGAACCCATGGAGGAACTCACTATTGATCTTCCTGAAGATGTTGCCGGAAAAGCCATTGAGATGGTCACCAAGCGCAAGGGTGAGATGATAACCATGGAGCACCGTGGAGATAGAATGCACCTCGAGTTCTCTATTCCTTCCCGCGGAATTATTGGACTGCGTAACAACCTTTTAACCGCAACGGCCGGCGAAGCAGTATTGGCACATCGATTCAAGGGCTTTGAGCCTTACAAGGGTGACATCGAGAAACGATTAACCGGATCGTTAGTGGCACTGGAGGCTGGAACCTCATTTGCCTACTCGCTCAACAAGCTGCAGGACCGGGGCAAATTCTTTATCGCCTCACACGATGAGGTTTACACAGGTCAGGTTATTGGAGAACATTCCCGAGCTGGTGATTTAGCCGTTAACGTTACCAAGCCCAAAAAGCTAACCAACGTTCGTGCATCTGGAACAGATGAAAAAGTAACCCTCCCTCCTCCAATTATTTTCAGTCTTGAAGAGGCGCTGGAGTATATTCAGGAGGATGAATATGTAGAGTTAACGCCTAAAAGCATTCGCCTTCGCAAAATAATTCTCGACGAAAACGAACGAAAACGAAAATCCAGAGGATAAAGAATGGCGTTCTAGTCAGAGCTGGGCAATATTTTTTTATTCTGGTAATAATTTATACTTTTGCACGACATTTTTTTGAATAAAAGTGAGCCGTCTTATAGACTTTACTATTCCCTTCAAGGGTTTAAAGCAGGGGAAACACGAGCTAGAGTTTGAGATTTCCGATCGGTTCTTTTCTGAGTTTGATGGCTCTGAAGTAACGAAAGGAAATTTGATGGCTAATGTATTGCTCGACAAGAACTCTACCTTTTTAAAGTTAGATGTTCACATTTCGGGGAATGCTGAGGTAGTTTGCGATCGTTGTCTTGACACCTTCTATATCCCGGTAGAGTACACCGGCAACCTTTTCGTTAAGTTCTCAGAACGAGAGGCATATGAGGATAGTGATGACGATGTTCTTTTTCTACCGCCCTCAGAGAGCGAACTTGACCTCAAGCAATACCTCTTTGACTGGATTTGCTTGAGTTTACCTGTTCGCCGTGTTCATCCCGACGATAAAAACGGTAAATCCTTATGCAATCCAGAGATGATAGAAAAGTTGGAGGCATATGTCATCTCGGAAGAGCCTCAAGCAGCCGCCGAAGATGATCAGGAAGAGTGGAAAAAAAAGTTGAACGAATTGAAGTCTAACATAAAGGATAACTAAACATTACGTTAAAATGGCACATCCGAAACACAAGATCTCGAAGCAGAGAAGAAATAAGCGCAGAACACACTACAAGGCAGTTGCACCAACACTTTCAACTTGCTCAAACTGCGGTGCTCCGGTAATCTATCATAGAGTTTGCCCAGAGTGTGGATACTACAGAGGAAGACTTGCTATCGAGAAAAAAGTTACAGCCTAATTCGTTAGGGTAACTATTAAAACTGGAAAGAGACTTTATGAGAATAGGAGTTGACGCTATGGGCGGAGATTTTGCTCCCGAAGCAGTTGTTTTGGGAGCGATTCAAGCTCATAAGGAGATTCCTGAAAGCATTCGCATTGTCTTACTTGGGAACAAAGAACAAATTGTTTCCATTATAGAGAAGCAAGGCTTTCCGAGGGAGGCATTTGACATAGTAGCAACCTCCCAGGTTATCGGAATGGGGGATCATCCGGCAAAAGCATTTCAGCACAAACCAGACTCATCGCTTGCAGTTGGATTTAGTATGCTGGCAAAGGGCGAAATTGATGGGATTGCAAGCGCCGGGAGTACTGGTGCTATGATGGTGGGTGCAATGTATTATATTAAGCCCATCAGCGGAATTATTCGACCTGGCATTGCCTCTTTTTTACCAATATGCGAATCCAAAACTGGATTGCTCATCGACGTCGGTCTTAACCCTGACGCCAGGCCTGATGTACTTTTTCAATATGCACTTTTGGGAACCATCTACGCCAAAGAGGTACTTGGCATAGAAGATCCTAGCGTGGGGCTGCTCAACATTGGAGAAGAACCCGAAAAAGGAAATTTAGTGGCTAAAAATACTTTTGAACTGCTCAAAGAATCAACCAGTATTCGATTTGTCGGAAACATCGAAGGCAATCAACTTTTCGATGAGAACACAGCAGATGTTATCGTTTGCGACGGTTTCGTTGGCAACGTAGTTCTCAAGGAAGCAGAAAGCTTCCACAAGTTAATAAAGCGGAGGAATATTAGCGATCCCTTTTTTGAGCGATTTAACTTTGAACATTACGGCGGAACACCCGTGCTCGGCGTAAACGCACCAGTCATTATTGGCCATGGAGTTTCCACCGCCACCGCCATAAAAAACATGATTCTTCAAACCAGAAAGGTTATTGAAGCTGGTTTGACGGAAAAAATAAAGGAGGCCTTAAGTTAATGGCAAAAATAACCGCGGCAATCACAGGAGTTGGTGGGTACGTGCCCGAATATGTTCTTACCAACAACGAGCTAAGTCGGATGGTAGATACCTCCGATGAGTGGATAATGACTCGAATTGGAATAAAGGAAAGGAGAATCCTGCAAGGAGAAGGTCTTGGTACCTCCGACATGGCAGCCAAAGCAGTTCAGCAACTCCTTGAAAAAACCAACACATCGCCGGAAGAAATTGACATGCTTATTTGCGGAATTGTAACCCCGGATATGCAATTTCCTGCAACAGCAAACATTATTAGCGACAAGGTTGGCATAAAAAATGCCTTTGGCTTTGACCTTAACGCTGGTTGTTCCAGCTTTTTATACGCGCTGGTTACTGCATCCAAATTTATTGAAACGGGGAGCAACAAAAAGATTATTGTTGTTGGTGCCGATAAAATGTCGTCCATTACCGACTATACCGACCGTTCAACCTGCCCAATTTTTGGAGATGGCGCTGGAGCCGTGCTCCTTGAGCCCAACGTAGACGGCGAGGGGCTTATTGATGCTGCAATGCACGTTGATGGTTCAGGAAGGAAGTACTTACATCAAGTTGCCGGTGGCTCATGCTACCCTGCAAGTAATGAAACTGTAGCCAATCGAAAGCACTATATTTTCCAGGATGGTCAGCCCGTGTTCAAGGCCGCTGTATCCAACATGGCCGATACCGCCGTGGCTATGATGGAAAAGCACGGTCTAACACCGGAAACGTTGGCATGGCTGGTACCTCACCAAGCAAATATGAGAATAATTGAAGCAACTGCTAAGAGAATGGGGTTACCTAAGGAGCGCGTAATGATAAATATTGAGCGATACGGTAATACCACCTCTGCAACGCTTCCATTGTGCCTGTGGGAATGGGAGAATCAACTTAAGAAGGGTGACAATATTATTTTTGCAACTTTTGGTGCAGGGTTTACCTGGGGTGCAGCCTACCTCAAGTGGGCCTACAACTGTAAGAGGTAGTAACCTTTTCCAAAAAACGACAGCCATTAACCGTCAACATTGACGGTTATTTTCTGGCAGCACTTTTCGAAATAAAACGGATAAGAGGGCAAGTGCCATCACGCCTGAAAGCCTTAAACAAGGCAAAAAACAGACGTTGGCAGCACTCAAATTAATGAATCAGCCGAGAAACGACTGAATAAAGTTCCATTTTCTTTATAGGTTTTAGCAGGTATGCAGAACATCCAGCTGCATAACAGCGTTCCATCTCTTCTTGGTGGCTATAAGCAGTTAATATAACCACCGGTATCTCTGGGAATAAGTCCTTTATCTTTTTTGTAGCCTCAACCCCATTTGATTTGGGCATTCGAATATCCATTAGTACGAGATCAACTTTCCCACCGACAGCCATATCTACAGCCTCAAGGCCGTCCTTCGCCCACAAAATTGTAGCCCCGCTACTTTTTAGTAAAGCCTTCAAAAGTAAAAAGTTAGAATCAACATCCTCTGCTACCAAAATAGTCTTTCCACTAAAATCAACCGTAGAGCGAGTTGTTTTTACGCGATTATCTTTTTGCCCTTCCTCCCTATTTGACTCAATTGGCAAGGAGAAGAAAAATGTGCTGCCCTGACCTGGAACTGAATCAAGCCAAATATCTCCACCCAACAAACCCACCAAATCACGGCAAAGGCTGAGGCCTACTCCAGTGCCAGCATAAAACCTATCACTACCGGAGTTATCCTTCGAAAAACGCTCAAAAACCAAGGCTTGCTGGCTTCTGGATATTCCCGATCCAGTGTCGCGAACAAAGAAAATCAACTTGCTATTATCCACCTTGTACCCTACCTCAACAAAGCCGCTTTCTGTAAACTTAAGCGCATTTGACAAGAGGTTCGATAAAATTTGTCGAAACCGCGTTTCGTCACCAAATAAAGGTTGTGTCCAATCCGGGTCGAAGGAGAAACGAATTTCTACATTATTCTTGGGTTGAAAATACAAAGCCTTCTGCTGTAGCACAACATCCTGAATAGTTTCATCTAGATTAAACGCACGCTTTATTATCTTAATCTCACCTATTTCGATTAACGAAATGTCCAAAATATCGTTCAGTAGGTTCAGCAGCACCTCTCCGTTTCGTTTTATATATGAAACAGCCTCCGATCGGCCTCCTTCATCAAGAGTCGGCTCCTCCAAATAGTTTGCAAAGCCGATTATGGCATTCATTGGTGTCCGGATTTCATGAGAAATATTCCCAAGGAATGCCGTTTTTAGCTTATCTGACTTCTCTGCCCGCTCCTTTGCTTCCCTCAGCTGCATAGTTCTATCCTCAACAAGCAACTCGAGGTCTTTTTGATACCGCTCCAGTTCCTCTTGAATTTTTCTCCTCTCACCCACCTCGTCCATCAACTTTTTATTGATCTCCGATTTTAACTTATTCCTGCTATAAAGGAGGTAGGACACAATTACAAAGAACAAAAATAGCGTTGCCCAGAAGTAGCTCACCCACCTTGCTTTTTTAAGTTCGCTCACCTTAAGCTCAGCCTCCTTCGAAAGCATTTTTATTTTATTTTCAGAGTATTCAAATTTATAACGAGCATCAACTCCTAGTAGCATTCTCTGCTTTTCAGCGCCGTAAACACTATCGCGGTATATGCTGTATTTAATGTAGTTAAGGTAGGCTTCCCTGTAGTTAGAACTCTTTGCATACAGCTCCGACAGTCGTTGATATCCAACAACCTTTAATCCATTAAGATGAATTGAATCAGCAACCCCAATTGAACGCTTAAGCAACTGTTCACTCTCAGCATTCTTCCCTTCTTCAGCATATATTCTTGCTAAATACTGCATCGCTTCAGCTACTCCTTCCCTGTTTTGGAGTCGTGAGCGAATCTCAAGGGTGCGGTTGAAATAATTCTCGGCGAGATTAAGCTGGCCCATTATTTCATAGGTACGGCCAATATTGAGTAGAGTGTTTGACTTACTAAGCTCATTACCGTCCCGCTCCTTTATTTCGAGCGCCTTGTTAAAATAATCCAAGGCCATGGCAAATTTTTGCTCCTCAACATAAATCCTTCCAATATTATTTAAAGCCATGCTAATGCCATTACTATCATTACTCTTTCGGCTAGTTTCCAAGGCGATCTGGTAAAAGTCAAGAGCGCGATTCTTCTCCCCGAACTGGAAGTAAATATTCCCTATTTTACGAATAATATTAGAGCGCTCTATGGGAAAATTGAGCTGTAGAAGAATTTGAAAAGCAGACTTGTAATTTTTTAATGCCTGCTCAAAATCTCCCGTTGAAGAGTAGATGGTACCCTGAGCATCATAAATATCTACCAAAAGGCGTTGGACTTCCAGCCTCTTCGCAATTTCCATGCTTCGACTAAAGGACTCCTGAGCATCAAAATAATCTCCAAGAAGGAATGCTGCGTTACCGTAATAAAGAAGTGCATACCCTTGTTCTTCCTGAGAGTCAGTTTCAATGGCCAATACCGTTGACTTAGAGGCGAGCTGTTTTGCGATTCCGGGATTGATGCTGAGGTATGTTTTGGATAATTCCAAGAGCTGCTGTAACCGATTCTTGCCTTCCAAATTCTGATATTTCACCTTTACGCTATCTGGCACTGAATCATCAAGGGAGCCTCCGGTTCCAAAAAGATGCTGCCCCGTTAAGATTAGAAGGACCATCAAGAACGCAGTACATCGAAAAGTCTTCATTTTCGGGATTTATCGAGGAAATCGAAATCTAGAAAAATTTACGGTCAATTCAAAAATCTTATTTAAACGAAAAAGAGGGACGTATGCCCCTCTCTACAAATTCAGCTGTTTCTAGCATTTCCTTATTACTCTTCAAATCATCTTAATCCTCCTCCTCATCATCTATTTCCCCCTCCTCATCCTTAAAATAATCATCATCGTCAAGTAATTTCTCATCCAGATAATCCTCTTCGTCATCCTCTTGCCTAAATTGGAGTTCTGGATCATCCAAATCATCAATTTCAGAAAAAATTGAGCGTTTTTGGTTTTTTTCCTTTTTTTCAGGTTTGAGTTTTCGCCCCCGTTTTAAATCATCGGACTCAAACACCTTTGTGTTATTTCCACTTTTTAGGTCCTTCCTCGCTTTCATTGTTGGCGCCTGTTAGGTTAAACCAGTTTTTAGTTTTTGTTAATAAACATACTATTCCCAAAATTGGGAACCATCATCTTTTGCAATTATAAATATTTTTTTGATTCAAACAGAAATGATCTCATTATTTGTGCATAAACTATCATAGGCTAGTGAGCGTCGAGCCAACTATTACCCTCGCCAACCTCAACAATCAAAGGAACAGAAAGGCTTGCGGAACTTTGCATCATAGCAATAACTATTTCTCGAACCTGCTCTCGTTCAGCAATATTAACATTAAAAACAAGCTCATCATGCACCTGCATTATCATTTTACTCTGCAATTTAAGCCTATTAAATTCAGCATGAATCTTGATCATGGCAATCTTTATTATATCGGCAGCAGAGCCTTGAATTGGTGCATTAATGGCGTTGCGCTCAGCAAGGCCCCTAACCACCTGATTATTTGATCTGATATCGGGAAGGTAACGCCTTCTTCCAAAAAGTGTTTCAACAAAACCACTTGTACGGGCAGCAACAACAACGTTTTCCATGTATTCTTTTACCTTTGGATAGGAAGCAAAGTATCCGTCGATTAACGCCTTGGCGTCACTCCTTGCAATATTTAGCCGCTGGCTCAAACCAAAGGATGATATACCATAGATAATGCCAAAATTTGCAGTTTTGGCATGCGATCGCATTTCGCGAGTTACCTCTTCAACGGGCACACCGTATATTTTAGAAGCCGTGGCAGCATGAATATCTTCTCCAGCCAAAAATGCCTCAATCAGTCCGCTGTCGCCCGAAAGGTGAGCCATTAACCGAAGTTCAATCTGGGAATAATCAGCAGACAAAATAATGGAGTGCTCATTTTCTGCAATAAATGCTTTACGAATTTCCCGTCCCCGCTCTCCTCTCACTGGGATGTTTTGGAGATTAGGGTTATTCGAACTTAGCCTCCCTGTTGAAGTAACGGCTTGATTAAAGTTGCTGTGAATTAATCCTGTTTTTTGATTAACAAGTTTTGGGATCGACTCTATGTAGGACGAGAGAAGCTTCTTTAAGGATCGGAAATCAAGAATTTTTTCCACAATAGGGTGCTCGCCAACCATACGTTGAAGAACTTCTTCACTAGTTGAATACTGCTTGCTTTTTGTGCTTTTAGCAGAACTTGAACCAGCACCAAGTTTCAGCTTATCAAAAAGTACATAGCCCAACTGCTTTGGTGAACTTACATTAAGATCGGACTTACCTGCCAACTTTTTTATCTCATCATCCAACAAGATCATCTGACTATTCAAATCCTTGCCAAATTCTTCAAGAGCACCGATATCAACTCGAACACCCGCGGTCTCCATGTCGGCAAGTACACCTACGAGTGGCAACTCAATCTCATAAAAAAGTTTTGTTAAACCAAGGCGCTCAATTTCATCCTTAAAGTAAAGGTACAGCTGCCATGTAACATCAGCATCCTCCGCAGAGTATTCAGCCACCTTCTCAGGTGAAATTTTTGACATATTAATCTGTAAAGCACCCTTTCCTCCAATAAGTTCCTCTATTGCAATTGGCTCATAATTCAGGTATCGCTCACTCAGAAAGTCCATTCCATGACGAGACTCTGGATCGATAAGATAGTGAGCCAACATGGTATCGAAAATTGGTCCTCGAACAGCCACTCCGCTCTGCTGCAACACCATGGTATCAAACTTCAAATTCTGACCAACCTTGGTGTAGCTTTCCGATGCAAATATTGGAGATATCCTATTCAACCACTCGGTGCGGATATGCTTATCCTTGGGGAGATAGAGAAAAAATCCATGATCCTTTTGCCAGCTAAAAGCAATACCAACAAGTTCCGCTGAGAAAACATCGAGGCTAGTTGTTTCGGTGTCGAAACAAAAAGTCTTGTTTGCTTGGATGGCGGTAACAAGCTCTTCAAAGGTCGCAGCAGTATCAACCAACTTATAATTTTTCTTTATATCCTTAATGGTATGATATTGAGATGTCATGCCACTTGGCTCGCTTTCAAACAAGTTTCCTTGAGCTGGAAGAACTTGCTTGGTAGCGGTTGAAGGCGCATCCTTCACATCCTTCAACATTGAACGAAATTCAAGCTCTTCAAAAAGGTGCTTTAATGCATCGTGATTGGGTTCCTTCACCAAAATATCATCAATGATTAAGTTTATTGGCACGTTAATATCAATGGTAGCAAGTTTCTTTGAAAGTATGATCTCATCAATATGACTTTGGATAATTTCCCGAGTCCTACCCGTTAACTCCTCAACGTGTTCTATAACGCCCTCGGCTGAGCCATACTCTGCAATGAGCTTAGTGGCAGTCTTCTCCCCAATACCATGTGCACCAGGTATATTGTCAGAAGCATCACCCCACAAAGCGAGAATATCGATAAACTGTGCAGGGGAAGATAAACCATGCTGCTCACACACCTCCGGCACACCTAATATTTCAGCCTCATTACCAGATTTCTTTGGTTTATATAGGTATATATTGCTGTCCACTAATTGTATATAATCCTTATCTGGAGTATACATATAGGTATCATATCCCAATGCTCCAAATCGTTTTGCCAATGTACCAACAACATCATCAGCTTCAAAATTTGGAACAAGGACAACGGGGATGCGATAGGCCTCCAATATTTGCTTTATGTATGGCACCGAGGCCCTAATATCTTCTGGTGCTGGCGGTCTATTTGCCTTGTATTGTGGGTAGATCTCTCCTCTAAAAGTTGGTCCAGCCGGATCAAAGGCAACCGCGAGATGCGTCGGTGTTTCCTTCTTAATTAACTCCTGAAGCGTTTTTACAAAGCCAAATATTGCAGAGGTGTTAACTCCTTTCGAATTAGTAATTGGCCTATTTATAAAAGCATAGTATGACCGAAAAATCAGGGCATATGCATCAAGAAGAAAAACTTTTTCTTTCATGTCATATTACTTATTATCTTCATTGTACCATTCGGCATATGAAGTTGCAGTTTCATAAAGTTTAAGATGATGAAGCGTTATCCCATCCGGCAACTCGGTTTGAATTTGATCAACAAAGTGAAGAAGTAAGTTTTCGCAGGTGGGTTGAAAATCAACGGCGTCAACTTTTTTAAACCGATCTTTAAGAATTGGGATCAATCCCTTAGACTCTTCGTTGTTGTTCATTAGCAATGCATGGTCGAGTCGGCTTACAATTCGTTTGTTTACAACACTCTTGAGCATCCCAAAATCCATCACCATTCCCAGCTTGGGATTAGCAGTATCTTCAATTGGTTGGCCAATAACCGTAACAAAAAGTCGGTAAGAGTGACCGTGAATATTACTGCAAGAACCATCATAGCCCGTGAGAAAATGGGCCATTTCAAATGAAAACTCCTTTGTAAGTCGAATCTGTGCCATCGTTTCAAAATTAGTCTAAAAAAAACAACAATAGTGGTTGCATTGTTGCACAAAAAAACCTTCAGCGGAAAATCTGCTGAAGGTAGAGTCTGTTTGCACTGCCTTATACGGTGCACTTGCTCACGCAATCAAGTATGCGTGCAAGATTATTATGCTTAAGAAAATAGAAAGTGTTTTTACCTTCCCTTTTGGAGCAAAGCACTCCCTTGTCCTTTAGAATCCCTAAATGATGAGAGGTGGTTGATTGCTCTATCTGAAGTTTCTCGTGTATCTCCGTAACCGTCATCTTTTTACCATCTTCCAGAAAACTAAGGATTGCGATACGCATAGGATGTGCTATGGCTTTAAGCATATTTGCAGCCTGCTCTAGCTGCTCGATTTTCAATTCATTTACGTGTTGCATTTTTCAAAATAGTTTACCAAAATCAAATGCAAATATATCAATATCATGAATATGTTGTTATCGCATAGGGGTGAATGTCTAATATTTCGAAGATAAAAGCGGAATAGAAACATTTTTTTACCTTTGAAACTCTAACAAACCTGTTAATGAGTGGCATTAATTCGATAAAAGAACCGGTAAAAAAAGAACTTGAGGAGTTCGAGGTTTTCTTCCGAGGTCAGGCACAATCGCCCTACAAATCCCTCGACTTCATTTTAACCTACATTGTCAGGCACAAAGGAAAGCAGCTGCGGCCTCTTTTTGTATTCCTTTCGGCCAAGCTGATTGGCGAAGTTACGCAATCGACCCACGTTGCCGCCACCATGATTGAGCTATTGCATACTGCCACCCTAATTCACGACGACGTGGTAGACGAGGCGTACGAGCGACGCGGATTCTGGTCTGTAAATGCACTGTGGCGGTCAAAAATTGCCGTATTGGTGGGCGATTTTATTCTGTCTAAAGGACTTATGGTTGCCGTGGAGCACAAGGAGTATGAAATGCTGGAAACCATGTCGAATGCAGTGAAGGAAATGTCTGAAGGGGAGCTTTTCCAGATTGAAAAGAGCCGCAAAATGGATATCACCGAGGACGATTACTACAACATTATCCGAAAGAAAACGGCAACTCTCATTGCGGCGTGCACCAGTAGCGGTGCTCGCTCTGCCGGTGCAGATAAGGCAACCGTAGCAAAACTCTACGAAATCGGTATTCTTTTGGGTATGGCATTTCAAATAAAAGATGACCTATTCGACTTTCAGCCTTCAGCTCTCACCGGAAAACCATCGGGTAACGACATCAAGGAAAAGAAATTAACGCTACCGCTTATTTTCGCCCTTAACAATGGTTCAAAAAAGGAGCGTGAAGAGATAATCTCGCTGATAAAAAAACTAAAGGGTAAACGACAAGAAGTAGATAAAATCATTGCTTTTGTTGAGCAAAAAGGGGGAATAACGTATGCTGAACAAAAAATGGTTGAGTGCAAAAACAACGCCATTACCCTGCTACACAAAATTCCGGAAAACCCATCAAGGCAAGCCCTTGAGGCGCTTGCACACTATATCGTAAGTCGGAAAAGTTAAAAAAAATGAGCGAAGGGCATCTGCCCTTCGCTCGCCTTCATAAATCTCTCAAATTTTTAGAAATAATTTACCTGTTTGCCGGTGATCTCGGTGAGTAGGTTGTTGGCCAACCGACTTGCGCCTAAGCGGAATAATGACGGATTAATCCACTCCTCACCAAGAATTCGTCTCACAACCAAGAGATAGCCAAGAGCATCTTCTGGGGAAACCATTCCGCCGGCGGGTTTAAATCCAATTTTTTTCCCATGCTTCGCATAAAAGTCTTTAATAGCCATACACATCACAACTGCTGCCTCAAGAGTGGCTGCAGGTTCCATTTTACCCGTAGAGGTTTTAATGAAATCGGCACCGGCCTCCATCGAAATCAAACTTGCCAAGCGGATTGCTTCATAATCAGGAAGTGCACCAGTTTCTAAGATAACCTTAAGATGAGCTTTCCCTAGGCTCTTTTTTATCGTAGCAATTTCGTCGAAAACAACCTGATGATCTCCGCTAAGAAAAGTTCCCAAAGAAATAACTATATCGATTTCGTCGGCCCCTGCCTTAACAGTTCTAACACATTCGTCAACCTTAACCTCAATAAAGGTTTGAGAAGAGGGAAATCCTGCGCCAACAGCTGCAATTTGGACTTTTTTGTCGGTTAAATTATCCCTTACGGCCTTTACTAAAGGAGGGTAGACGCAAATAGCTGCCACGTTGTCAATATTAGGATAGTGAGCAGAGAATTCGCTTACCTTTTTGGCCATGCTACCTCCCTTGGTTATTGGGTCGGTGGAGTTAAGTGAGGTAAGGTCGATAAGACTCAAGCAGGTGCGTAAGTCGCTTTCCGATTTTTCCTTAGAAACACGCTTTTTAATGTCGGAAATGAGCGCATCCACCTCGGCAGGGTTCACCTCCCGATTATAGTTTAAGTATTCAGCATTCATAGCTTCTTAATTAGGTTATTGTTTACAGTTTTTTATTGTTTTTATGGCGCTGAGCATCTCGCTCCGTCTTCTTAGCAAAGTTTCTTTCTACTGCCTTTTCAAGGTCCACGCCGGTTTGATTGGCTATGCAAATGAGCACAAATAGCACATCGGCCATTTCATCACCAAGATCAGCATCCTTCTCGTCACCCTTAAAAGATTGGTCGCCATACTGACGCGCCATTACCCGTGCGAGCTCACCCACCTCCTCAGTCAGCAAAGCCATGTTGGTAAGCTCGCTGAAATATCGCACGCCAAACTCTTTGATCCAATCGTCAACGAGTTTCTGATAATTCTGCAATGTTATCATTCCCTATTTTTTGTGTCTATCCATATTGTTACTGGACCATCGTTTACCAGATGAACCTGCATATGGGCACCAAATTTTCCTAAACCCACGCTCCTGCCAATTTTCTGTTCAAGCATTTCTACAAAAGTAAGATATATAGGTTCGGCCAATTCCGGTCGGGCGGCTTTTATGTATGACGGTCTATTTCCCTTCTTTGTAAGAGCATGCAGGGTAAACTGGCTAACCACAATTGCATCACCGCCAACATCCATTATTGATTTGTTCATCACACCATCACTGTCATCGAAGATGCGAAGGTTTGCAACTTTTGAGGAAAGCCACTCGCAATCATCATTCGTATCGGCCTCTTCCACGCCCAACAGAATCAGTATGCCTTCCTCTATTGAAGAAATTATCTCTCCATTAGCCGCCACCGAAGCCTCGCTCACTCTTTGTAATAATGCTCGCATAGCAAAACAGTTCAACTTACAAATTTAGTATTTTGACCCATATTTGCTCAAAATCAAAATAAAGGTCTTTAATAAGAACAATTTGGGTGTTTGTTATAGGAGGGATTTGATTTTCGCGCACAGTGTAACATTGACACGGAAATGCTCTTAAGCACCTCATTGAATGAGTATTTAGAAAACAATCGCGGTGATTATCGAACAGCAGTTTATTAAGCGAAAAGGGTAAAATGGGTTGCTCTCTGTGGCCATTGAAAATCAGGGGAACCAATCTCCATGAGAATTGAAGGATCGACTACAATACTTATTGAAGGGAATATAGCAACAGCGGTAGGTGGCCGGCAGGTAAGTACTCTAAACCTAAGAAAAGCGGATTGTAAAAAAAGTGGATTGCTGGGAATAAAAAATATTACCCACAACATATACACACGAGGAGAAACGTTTCAACTTCCATAGCAGCATAAATCAAAGGATTAAAAAACGGCGTTCAAGGTATCGAACGCCGTTAATATTACTCAAAAAGGAAGTCAAGATCGTCCTCGGCAGTAACCTCCCTTGAAATTTTTCCACGCTTAAATACGCGCATTGTTTTGTCGCCCAATAGATGTATTCCGGCATCTTCTATCCTTAGCATAGATCCTTCACGGAGCCCAACCACATAGATGTCTGGATCCATTTCAAGAAACTCCATTATTCGCTCTTCCCGAGTTTCGCCTGCATGTCCTGCCGGGTTGGCATCGATATAATGCGGATTCAGTTGAAAACGAATAAGGTTAAACGCGCTAAGGCTGTCCGGTTCTACAATAGGCATATCGTTGGTGGTGCATATAGTTGGACATGCAACATTTGAACCGGCACTCCAGCCAACATACGGTGTTCCATCCAGAACGCGAAAACGAACCGCATCAATTAAGTCGTGCTGTTGAATAACCTTGAGCAATTTAAACGTGTTTCCACCACCCACAACAATTGCCTCTGCTTCGTTCACCGATTTTTTATAGTTCTTTGAGCGATGCAATGACTCAACCTCAATTCCAATTTCCGCAAAACGCTGCTGAACCTTACTTTCATACTCGTCATAAGAAAATGTTACCGCAGCGAAGGGGAAAAAGAGGACCTTCTTAATTTTGCCACCAAAAAAGTTGTCGATAACGGGCATCGGATATTTCAAATATGGCTGACCAGCCATGGTTGAATTGCTAATAAGTAAGAGTTTCATTTTTAAAATTCTTCGTGAAATATTTCATTTTGCTCAAATGTAATTAGAAAAATTATTACAATTGGACTCCAAACACCAAAATATCATCAACCTGCTCGTTGTCAGACTTCCATGAATCTAAGGTTTCTCCAAGTAGCCGTTTCTGCACATCCATTGGTTCCTTGTGGATTGAAAGCAAGGTTTTTCTAAAGAGTGAGCGTTTAAATTTTTGCCCATCAAGGCCACCAAATTGGTCAACATACCCATCTGAAAAAAGATAAACTAAGTCACCCTTGGTCAGTTGAATCACATGATTTGTAAACAATCGAGATTCAAACTTACCGGCATGTCCTATGGGCATTAAATCGGCAGCATATTCTACCAACTCACCTTGGTGGATGAGATAAAGAGGATTGTGGGCTCCGGAGAACTGTAGCGTTGAATCACTGGTATTAAACACACATAAGGCAATATCCATTCCGTCGTGCGGTTCATTCATACTGCCCTTTTGATGAAGAGCCTGTTTTACATCCAACCGGAGCTTATCGAGTATTTGCGAAGGAGTTAAATTCGGACCTTCGGAAACAATTTGGTTGAGTATGGTAAATCCCAGCATGCTCATGAAGGCACCCGGAACGCCATGACCAGTGCAATCAACTGCGGCAAAATAAATTCTATTCTTGTTCACTGAGAACCAGTAAAAATCGCCACTTACAATATCGCGTGGTTTAAAAAAGATAAAGTGGTTTGGGAAATGTTGCCTTATTAATTCGGTTGGAGGTAGAACTGCTGATTGAATCTTACTAGCGTAAGTAATGCTTTCGGTAATTTTTCGCTGCTCACGCAACAGTGCATTAAAAAGCCTCCTCTTCTTTTGGTTTTCAGTTATAAGCAAAACCGAAAGAATGGCAAATCCAAGTAAGGTAACGCCACCATAAAGTAGCATGCGCTTTTGATTTTGAATCTGAATTTGCTGTTTCAACAACTCCTGCTCCTTCTTAACCGACTCATACTTCGTTTGTATTTCTGCAATCTGTTTTTGTGTCTCCGTCCCGCTTATGGAGTCCTTCATCGCCGTATATGATTTGTAGGCATCAAGCGCGAGTGAATAATTCTTGGTCTTAAGATAAAGCGTTGATAGCGATTCATAAATCACTTCCTGGGATTCGCTTTGACCAATTTGAATGGCGAGAGAGAGAGCTTCCTTCATCGATTTCTCGGCTTGCGGGTATCTCCCCAATCCCATATAATCGAGTCCAAGATTATTTTCTGAATATATCATTCGCTCCTTCATACCTAACTCCTTAAACAATTGGTAAGAGGAGAGATGTTTTGCAAGTGCGAGCTTAAAATCGCCCAGCTTATATAAGATGCTTCCAATATTGTCATCAAGGATTGCAACCCCAAATCGGCTTCCCAAAGAATCGTATATGTGGCGTGCAAACTGGTAGTGGTAAAGCGCCTTTGGCAAATTCCCCATTTCAGAATAAGCGCCACCAATGTTATTTTCGGCTCCAGCCAAATAGAGCTTATTAGGACTTTTGCGCGCAAAATCAGCATACTTTAAAAAGTATGCTATGGCAAGCTTAAAGTTGTTTTGGAAATAGTATATCTGCCCAATGTTGTTGTTGGCCATACCAATTCCCTTCGGATAAGCAGCTTTTGTATATTCATCTAACGCAGCAATAAAGTTGGAGAGCGCTATATCGTAATTACCCATAGATTTATAGACCAATCCTAAATCATTATTAACATCGGCCAATTCTCTAGCATTGGTTTCTGGGTTTAAGACCGATAATGCCTGCTTGTAGCTATCTATCGCCTTCTGAAAATCACCCTTGTAAAAATGGAAATATCCAATCTTATGGTTGGCCAAGCCAATTAACTTTGCGTCATCCATTTCCGTAGCAAGGTCAAGTGCTTGGTGCACGTATTGCATTCCAACACCGCCGCTATCCCTGTAGATTTGAGACAATTCAAAAAGAGCACTTATCTTGGTAGTGTCAGGAATATTGCCTGATAATAATTTTTTTAGGCTGTCGGTTTGAGCAATCAGATTAGCGAAAACGAACAGAGTAGAGCATAGGAGTATAAACTTTTTCATATTGGTAGGTTAACATCCCCCAATATACAAAATAGCAAAAACAAAAGCTGGGTTTCTCCCGTGAGAACACCCAGCTTTTAGTAAGCGTATATTGTTAATTATTAAAACCCTAGAAGCACAAGGCCGATGTTGAATGGGTATACCTCCGGGCCCTTGTCATTTTCAAATAAAGCAACGGGATAGTAAGTAGCATAAAGGTTGATAAATTTATATCCTATCCTAGCATGAAATCCGTACCGAAGCGTTGCTAAATTGTAGTCATTTCTATTCTTATCTTTTTGCTTTTGGCCACCAGCTTGGTAAACAACCTTTGTATGCGAGCCCAACTTAACTCCGCCTATTACACCCCCCGAAATGTAAAACCTATCTTTCCCAGAAGGAACCTGAAACTCTAGTAAAAGAGGAATATTGAGATAGGTCGAGGTGAGTTTCGACTTAGTTAGATTTACGCCACCATTAATGTAGCTACTGTCGGCAACCGTAACACCAGCATCATTTTTCATAAGGCTAATGTTGTTGCTTAGACGAAAATTATTCACTTCCAACCCCATCCCTGTAACAATTCCCATATGCTGGTGAGCAAAAGGAACTGCATACTCTAAAAAGTTAAGATTGAAGTTTATGGATTTACCAGAATTTAGATCCATAATTGCATCATCGCCTTTTAAACTCATGGACTTACTGCTTGATAGGAGACCGTTTAATCCCAGCTCCACACCTGCCCAATGCGGTTCAAAGCCTTTGTTGTGCCTCCGATTCCAAAACTCATTATCCCAGTCAACGTTTTTATCCTTATCCTTACCAATGGTCGTGATCTCAACGGAGGTGTTGTTTCCTTTATCGATCACGGTGAGCACTTTTTTACCAAACTTAATTTTGGTGGTATCCGACTTGCTGGATATGGTTGCAATGTTGGTGGATAAATCCAATGTGTCATGCTTGTTTTGCGGAACAAAAAGTGTGGTGTCCCTGCCCTCCAGCCTATTTAAGGTTGCTTGTGGATTATCTTGTGCAACAACACATGTAGTAACTGCAACTAAGCTGATTATTAAAGTAACGATTTTTGTTGTCATAGCAATTAGTTTTAATTGTTCTGTATTTATCCGTGCGACGCACAACCACCATTAAAAGTTACAGAGTAAAAATTTTTCTTGCCTCTCAAGTGAATTTATAGCTAGAGAAAAAGCTAATAGACGAAGCTATAAAGTTTTTGAAATAGCGAGTAACTTTGTATCAATGCTGATTTTTTTGAGATTACCTTCTGCATCATATTGCTTATCGACTTTTACAGGGAATCCAAAAATTCGAGCAATTCCGCTAATACTTGCTTGAGCATACTCCCATGCACGTGCTTTCCCTACCGCCTTTTTAACCTGCTTCTGATCAATCCCCGCGGCATTCGAAACCTTCTCTGCGAGGAATTCTCCAACGGTTTGGTAATTAGCAGGAGTTGATTTAACCTCTATCGGACGAATTTTTATTACCCTAGGGGTTGTAGCCAGAAGGCTTGGATTATTAATCACCACCTTGGGAGTTATTGGACTAAGTTCGGCAACCTCGATGTCGGACCTTACAACCGCCTTCCTTTCAAGGTTAGGTTGAGATGCTTCCGCCATTTTCAATCCATTCGCACGCGTTGAACGAATCTTCAAAGCGCCAGATTGAGAACGATTACTGGCGAAACGATTGTCCACATGAACTTCTGTAGAACTAGACTTTGACGACAATTTTATAGCCAAGTTCTGCTCAATAGGAGCTGAGGCACTAGCAATAACTCTCTGCTGTTGATGATCTCTCCAAACAGGAATAGTAAAAATTAATAACACTGCAGCAACGGAAGCCGCAGCATAATACCAACGGAGGTGCTGATTACCAACAATATCGAAACGTTTTAATGATTTCTTATAGGGATAGGAAATGTTCTCAGGTAAAAGCTTGACCCTTTCGAACAGAGCCGCTTCAGTAGAAAGCTCACCCGGTTTCTCACATATCCTTTTAAGTTCAGATAATTCAGAATTTGATGCATCGCCTTCGAGACGCGCAACACAAAGCCAGGAAAACTCATCAAACTCTTCACCCACAAAAACGACCTTTTTCAACCGCACTTTTTCAGTAAAAACATCTTTCCCTTGCGAAAGTATTGGCATGTCAACATTACTCATCGAGAGGTATTCATCTAGTAGATCATGATTCTCCTCCATAAAGGCCAATAGTTCATCGGCTTCCCTTTCGGAGAGCCGTCCCTCCGAAAAGTCAATCAACGTTGTTCTGTAGTTATGTCGATTAATGTTAGCCATAGCAACTATATTACCATCTCCAAACTTCCAATGTATGTTTTAAGAAAAACCCTTGCTCTGTAAATATAAACCTTTACCTGTGATTCGTTTAGTCCAGTTATCTCACCTATCTCTTCATATGAGTAGCCCTCATAGTCCCGCAGCAAAATTACGTTGCGCTGAATTTCTGGTAGCTGTTGAACTGCTCTGTGAAGCAGCTCGTTAATGTCAGAGTAATGTTCGCTATGTGACATATCTTCCGAAGGAGCCGCCTCCATTCCAACGAGCCGCTTCTCCTTTCGAATTAAGTCAATCATTGTGTGGTAGGCAATGCTAAAAAGATATGGTTTTGATTTCTCAAAGGAAACCTCACCCACTTTAACCCACAATTTTTCAAAGGAATCCTGTACAACGTCTTTCGCCTTATCTTCATCCTTAATGTTTTTAAGAATAAAGCGATAAACATTATCAGCATATAGGTCCACGCAAAGGTTGTACTCCTTAGTATTCATCTTTTAGCAAATCATGGTTAGGACGCATAACTTTTCGAAAAGTTACAGCGAATTCTTACTATTCTCAACATGTTTTTAAAATCGCCTATAAAGCAGAGGTCTGTTGATCTATGACCATATATAAAAACTAATTAGAAATGAATTGGATGCACCAGAAATCTACAAAAAAGTTAATTTTACCCCAAAACTCAATAAAACCAATGACATGAAAAGAATTTCGAGCCTATTAATTCTGGCTGTGGTGGTAGCATCGTGCAACAAAGCACCTCAACCTGCAACTGTAAGCACATGCGATACAACACAGAACAACTTACTTTTACCGGTGGTTTGGTATCAGGCCTCAGCAGAAATGGAGGCGCTTTACATTCAAGGCTTCAATATTGCCAAAATGCAGCTGGCTGAGATCGTAAAAAAAGAAAAAGGCAAGCTCGCCGTTGTGGTAGACATTGACGAAACCATGCTTAACAATAGCCCACTTGAGGCCGAATTTATCAAGCAAAACAAAGGGTATAGCAAAGCTTTTTGGAACGAATGGACATCGAAGGCTTCAGCGAAAGCAACTCCCGGGTCGGTTGAATTTGCAAATTATGCCAAGAGTAAGGGCGTTGAAATATTTTACATCTCCAACCGCGACAGCTCCGAACTTGGCGTAACCATTGCCAATCTAAAAAGCGTTGGATTTCCTTATGCTGATTCCCTACACTGCCTGTTCAAAACAAACACCAGCGATAAGGAATCCCGTCGCCAAAAAGTTGCTCATACCCACAAAATTATTCTACTTATCGGCGACAACCTTGGCGACTTTGCTGAAGTATTCGACCTCAGGCGTGGAAATTTTGGAAAGGAAGACGTTGACAGCCTAAAAGCCTTGTTTGGCAGTCGGTATATCATTCTTCCTAACCCAATGTATGGCGACTGGGACAGAGCCCTCGCCCGTGGAAAGAAACTTACTACTTGCGAAAAAGACAGCGCAAGACGAAGCGTTCTTAAAGGTTTTTAAAGGTTCCTCTTTCGATTAAGAAAGGCCTCCAGTGCGAGGCCTTTTTTAGTTTCGCAAGATGGTATCGAGCTCGGCAACCAAATGTGATAATCGAATTGGCTTAGTAAACAATCCATCGAAGCCAGAACGGCTAATTTTTTCGCGCTCCTCCTCATCGGCAAAGGCAGTTTGGCAAAATACGGGGATGTTGCTATTCATCGACTTAATTTGATGCGTGGCCTGGTAGCCATCCATCGTCGGCATCCTAAGGTCCATAAGGATGACGTCAATCCCTGGATTCTTTCTAAAAGCATCGACTGCCTCCACCCCATTTTTTGCCCACAGCACTCTTGCTCTGGAATCTTTAAACGCGGCTCGCAGCAAATAAAAATTCTCCTCCAAATCGTCAACAACCAAAATCTGCTTGCCCGTCCACACAGGTGGTTTGTTGATTGCTAGATGCTTCTCTGTTGTAAATTTTGCATCCACAAACACAAGCGGGATGGTGAAGTAAAAGGATGTTCCACTGCCGAGAGCCGACTGAAACCATACTTCTCCATTCAGCTGCTTTATCATTTTCTTACAAAGAGGTAGTCCAATGCCAAGGCCACCGCTCTCGTTTGACGGGGAAGCGCCAGGTGTAAATGGGTGAAAAAGGTGAGATTGCTTCTCGTCAGATATGCCAACGCCAGAATCAACCACATAAAAAAGAAGATTATAGGGATCTTTTAGCGTATATCCAAACTCCACAAATCCATTGGTGGTAAATCTTAGGGCGTTGGTAAGCAAATTCTCTAGGATGTGCCTAAGTCGGTATCCATCGGTAAGAATATTCATTTCTGAATCGGCCAACTCCTGCTTAATAGAAAGTTTAACGCTGTTAGATACCAAGCCCTGCTCAAATAAATCTGCGTAAACATTTTCCATAATTTCGTTAAGCCTACAAGGAGCGTTAACAACCTTAAACTGCCCTGTTTCCAACTTGGAAAGATCGATGGTATTTTCAATAGTACGCAAAAGATGGCTACTGTTTTGGTTGATTATCGAAAGGAAACGCTCTCGGTCATCCTGGCTCAAGTCAGGCGAGGCAAGCAGGGTGTTAAACCCAACAATGGCATTCAGGGGAGTACGAATCTCGTGTGAGATATTGGCCAGAAAAGCCATCTTAAGTCTGTCAGACTCTTCGGCTCGCTCCTTTGCTATCCGAAGCTCGTTCTCATATTCCTTCCTCAAAGATATGTCCTCTGAAATGATGAGAATATGCTGAATTATTCCGTTTCGATCTTTAACGGGTGAAATGCTGGCCGTAATCCAGATTTCTTTGCCATCCTTTTTGTATGAAATCATCTCTCCACGCCAGGTATTTCCAGCAAGAACAGTTGATAGAATTTTATCCACAAATTTTTGATCTTGGCCTGGAAAAAAGCAAGAAGAAAGGTTCATACCTCCTGATTCCGCGTCGGAAAATCCGGTGATTTCAGTAAATGCAGGATTTACCAACTCAACAATGCCATTTACATTAGCAAGCACCAGCGAAACTGGTGATGCATTAATTGCCTTAGAAAGGATGCGTAACATTCGCTCCGCCTCAACACGTGCTGTAATATCTACGCTTATTCCTCCTATTCGAATGCTTTCGTCAATACCTCGAAAAAGAAATTTTTGAGTATGAAAGCTGCGTTCATTTCCAAAACGATCTATAAGTTTTTCCTCAACAACCACTTTGCCATCACGCAACACCACCTCATCTTCAACTTGCCAACGTAACCGCACCTCCTCCGGTATCATGTCAGGTGACCGATTCCCATCCGCTAGTTCCCCAAAAGAATTATCCATCAGCTGATTTTGATAGATCATTTTCTGTTCTGGTGTTTTTATGAATACACCAACGGTAAGGTTATCTAAAAAAGCATCGTGGAGACGTTCTGTTTTAAGGAGAATTTCTTCGGCATTCATCCTTTCAGTAATGTCCTTGGTGTCTTCAATAATACCAAGAAATTCATCGCGTTCACCCAAGAATGGTACAAGTGTATGAATGCACCTTATTTTTTTACCTGACTTATGAAAGGAAACCTCGTCAAACTCGACCACGTTTTCACCCGCCAATATTTTTTCAATGGAGCAGTCGGCAGTATGGCAGAATCGACAAGGGAAAGTATCATAGCACTTTTTGCCCTCGACATCCTCCCTGTTTAGACCAAATATTTTACAATAAGCGTCGTTAACTCGAACAACATCATGGTTGGGATCAATAATCCGCAGTCCATTTGCCGTGGAGTTAAATATTTGTTTCAGCTCAGTATTGGCATCAATAATTTCCTTCGACCTACAGCTAACTTCTCGCTCCACGTTATTTTTTAAATCCTGAATAACTCCAAGGGGAAGACGAAACAACAACCTTAACAGGAAAAAGAGCAGGACTAGAAAAAATGAGGAAAAGCCAAACAACCACCACAAATATGCTCGGTAATCCTTGTTGACCGCGCTTGTATCGACAGCAAAAAAGATGGTGCAAATTTTTTGTCCACTATAGCTGTTCACGGTAAAAAATGGAAAAATAGAGTAATATCGATCACCCCAATATGCTATCTGATTAGCATTAACCCCATTACTTGTGAAGGATGAAAGGAAGAGAGAATCGCTTCCATAACCACGGAGATAACCCTTGTTACCATTATCAATGGGCATGAATCCTGATTCGCCTTTGTTTATTAATTTTTGAGGGAAGACGCTACAGAGTTTAAGATTCAGCGAATCGGTTAATTGTCGAACAAAGCCTTCGTCGCGAAGGCCAAGTCTTACAAATCCAGCCACCCGATTTCGATAAATAATAGGGCTTGAAATAAAATAGTAAAACCCCTTGGGGCCTAAACTATACCCGCTACAATTGGGGGGAGAACTTATGTCATTTAACCGCAGAATAATCCCACTATCAAGGGTTGTCTCAAGTGAATCGTTGAAGCCAACAACTAAATTACCAGCTGAATTATAGAAATCCAAGAATATCTCATCTTGGCCCTTTCTGTTCATCCAGCTAAAACTCGGCTGAACCGCCAAAAAAATCTTTGCCGTATTTTCCTCAGACAGTGCAGCAGCAATCGTTGAAGATTTAGCATAATCCTCCACCATTCGAGAATACTTGAAGGAAGAGAATTGCAGGACACCGCGCATCTCCGATTTTGCCCTGTCTGCCGTCTGATTAATTACCCACTGTCGGTACTGGTGTTTGGTTTTAACCCCGTTAACAACAAAAACTGCAACCAATAAGGCAAAAAAAATCATTACCATTAAGGTTGCCTTTCGTTCAAACGAACGGTCAACCTTAAAAAAAATTCTTTTCAAAGCTGATGGGTGATAGTGAAACAAAAAAATGTTGGTACAATATCGCAGCTAATCTGCAATTATGCAACAATAACCCGATCCATCTTTACATCAAACTCATCAACTGGAACATTATCAACAAGCTGCTCCAAAAAACAAACACCAACCTTAAAAAATCCAGAAGTACGAAGCAGCTTATCATAAAATGCCTTACCTCTGCCAAGTCTGTTGTTCTCACAGTCGAAAGCCAAACCGGGAATAATTGCAAAGTCAATTTCATCTGGCGAAACAAGTGGACCTTGATGCGGCTCCATGATTCCAAAACTACCACTCTTTTGAAGCCTTCCATCAGGAAAATATTCTCTAAGGTCAAGTGTGTCTCCATTAACTACTGGCAAAACAATTCTCTTTTTCGCGATCCACGATTGAAGGAAAGATAGCGTTTGAACCTCGTCAGGAAGTGCCATATAGGCCAATATTGTATTCGCCTCCTGAAACTCAGTCATCAACTCTAATTGCCGATGAATGGCTGTCGATTTTTCAGCAATCTGAAGTGGAGTCATCGCTCTCTTTATTGTTTTAATCTCCCGCCGAAGAAGATCCTTTTTCCTAGTGATACTATTGTTGTCCATCTACATTTCTAGTTAATGGTTATTCCAAAAAACAGGCTGAAAAATGGCTCGTTACTCTTAGTGTTGCCTAGCCTAAATTGGGTGGAAAGTGGGAATGCATTCCTAAACAAGTGGTAATCAAACCCAATATCAACACCAAACGACTGGTATATTGGATTAAGCGTAACAAGGCTCTTTTGAACATTATCGTAAACATCGTAAGAATTTTCCGCCCTATCGAAAAACGCATTTAATCGTACTCGCTGCAAGTATAAAAAGTTCGGTATTGCCCAATCGGGATAAGCAATTGGAAATGCGTAGTCGAGGGAGAATGTTCTCAGCTCCTTGCTTGGTTGCGCAGCATATCCGCGAGGAAAGGCGAGATTGGAACTAAAATAGTACCTTTTCAGGTACTGCTTCTGGATTCCCAATGAAAACATTAGCGAATGATTAACAGCAATACCCGGTAACATTTGTCGGAAAAGAATGGAGGCAATTGATCCAGTATTTTCGTTTTCAAAAGGGGTAGCACTGTATCGTATATCCACTATCTTTCCCCAGCGTGGGCGAATATCACGAGGTGCAGACTCCCATGAAGAATAGCAGTATAGACGAAAGCTTGTCGTTGTATAGTCTCGAGTATAGCTAGAATCGGTGCGGTTGTAAAAATAATCGTTTGTATGCCCAATGCTTATTGATGGAGTCATCCTACGCACAAACTTACCTCTAGAGAAGTTGAGCGGTAGCGATACAATACCATTAAGATCAAGCCTGTCAGCATTAATTATTGGAACTGTTTTCGCATTAGGATCTCGATAAAAAAGCGGTTGTGCACCATAGTCGGCAGAAATGCTGATTACGGGAAACCAGCCTTGGTAAATAAACCGCGCATGGTATTGTGATGAACCGTTTTGGAAGGAGTAGCCCAAAACTGAAAGACTCGTTGAAAGGATATTTTGAGACATTAGCGTAAAGCCTGGAGCAAACTCGGCGGTGGATGGTGTTAGCACGAGTGGATCATAGTAAAAAGGAGCCCAGCTATGAAAATTAAATAGATGCAGTCCCTTTCGGTACGGGTTGATAGAATAATTAGAAACCTTGGCTGTGTCGATTACTGCCGATTTCGAAAACTCACCAATGTGAGCCTCTAGAGGATCATGAAAGCCAAGTGCATCAGCTTGAATGGGAACTTTGTTGGAAAACAAACTATCTTGAATAATGGCAATACGATATCCGCTTGCAGTATATTTCGAAAAAACAACACCTCTTCCATCCATTGCAGCTGAGGGATATTGGGCACCGAACCGTGAATTGGTGATGCTAAAAAGCTGATGACTCACAGTGTCAATGGCAAAGAGATTGTTGACTGATCCGCTGTAGGAAGAAAAAACAACATATCCCTCTAAGAATTTTGGGGTTGCAATATCTGCCACCTCCGAGCTAAGCAACGTGGATACTGAATTGTTTGCAAAAGAAAAAACACATAACGATTTCCCCAGAGAATCAACTTTGGTAAACACAACTCGTGTGCGGGTCTCATCCCAACTCGGATTTTGCAATGCCACCCCAAGCGGAAAACCTACAGTTTTCGCGAGCGACATACTTTTCAAGTCATAAATAATCAACTTTTGTAAACCGTTTCGAGCCACACTCACAGCCACAAATTGCTGCGCTTTACTGTCGAGGGAAGGAGAAAAAAGTTGATCGGGGTAGTTAACAGAAACAAATTTATGGTTCTTAATCAGGAGCAAGTTGATGATTGATTTACCCTCCTCGCCCCACCTTACACTTGGCAGATAATCATCCCAGGCTACCATTCCTGAAGCAACGCTAAATGGATCAAACATGGAACCCGTTACAATAAGAGACTCCTCCTTACCTGAAGAAACATTAATGGTTACAAGCGATGGTGTTTCCCTTAATCCTGACTTATAGGCTACTACAGTTGAGTCATTTAAATAGCATGGGTAGTAGTAGCTTGTGTAAGATTTCTCCAAAGAAGGGACGGTAAATCCGTCCTGTGGTTTTATATTTCTGTCCTCGGCAACCCACACGGAGTCGAGAAACGAAAAAGTATTATGGAAAAGCTGCTGTCTAGAAACACCTGCATATTTTTTCAAACCAAAGTAAAACGGTGCAAGTGTATATGGATTTCGAGCAGTGTATCGCATCACATTAGGCCATACGGAATCGCCATATTTCATGTTAACGTACGAAACCAACTTATATCCAAACTCATAGTAATCTGGTATGTAATCGCGATATGAGCCCATCAACCATTTATCATAGGTAAAGGTTTTACCTGTAAGAAATGCTGCCCGATGCCCCTGTTCAAAGCTAGGTAGGCGACCTCGTCCCGATTTGGAAAACCGCGTTTCAGATACAACTGCATCTCCCTCGAGAAACCAACGCGGAGTAAACGATAATGACGCACCCCAAGCCTGTTCACCAAAAGGATAGGTAAGCATGTGCACCAATCCGTGATTTAATTCCTCCATCTGCACGGAGTGCTGAAATTCATGCGCTGCGAGCTGCTTCAACCAATCCTGTGGATAAATATCTTGTGGTGAAACAGAATAGAGTTCCATCCGTCGTGGTACAAGGGTTACAAAACCATTTGAATAAGGGTTCCAGGGATGAAAGAGTACAGTCAAAGGACGTCTAAAATGTACGCTGTCGGCAGTGGCAACAGCATCTACATAAACTGCAAATTTCAGCGCAAGCGGTTTATAACCTACTGGATAAATTATATGAAATCGATTATTTTTTGCCACAAGCCATTTTACTGATGCAGCATCCTGTCCAGAACTAAAGTATTGGGCAGTTAACGTGATTGGTAATAGTAGCAGAATAATAATTATCTGCAGCCGAAAATGTTGTCGCATGATGAGTGCCTAACCTCCTGCCTGCTTGGCTCGATAACCAGCAGCCTTGAGAATATCGAGTAACTTTTGGCGAAAATCACCCTGAATGAGAATTTCGCCATCCTTAACAGAACCACCAACACCGCATTTTGTTTTAAGCAACTTCCCCAGCTCCTTCAGTTCAGCATCTGAGCCAACAAAGCCCGTTATCAAGGTGACTTTTTTCCCTCCACGCTGCTTTTTATCCAGCAAAACGCGAAGATCTTGCTTGGACGGAGGAAGTGTTTCACTTTCTGGCAGAGAATTATCATCAAACTTATAATCAGGGTTGGTAGAATAAACAATATTCGGCCGATTCCTATTGTTTTTTTCGTTCATTTATAGCAAGTTGATTTAGGTAAGTGAGGATGCATAATTTTAGCTAAAATAGGAAGCCCAACAGAATTAATGAAAAAAAAACTCTAATTTCGCTAACTGGTATTAGAAATACTTTACAAATGAGACAATTTAAGCTCACAAACATTATTGTCGGGTGGATCGTTTTCGCCATTGCCGCAACAACCTACCTGCTAACCATTGAACCCACAGCCAGCTACTGGGACTGTTCTGAGTTCATAGCTACATCATTTAAACTTGAAGTTGGTCACCCACCGGGTGCTCCACTGTTTATGATTATGGGTAGAATTGCCTCCCTCTTTGCTTCAAATCCAGCCAAAGTTGCGGCATCAATCAACTCCCTCACCGCATTGGCAAGTGGATTCACCATTCTTTTTCTTTTCTGGTCGATCACTCATTTGGCAAAACGTCTATTGGTAAAAAAAGATGAGGAGCCAACCCTGTGGCAAATCATCTCGATAATGGGTGCTGGTGCGGTAGGGGCATTAGCCTATACTTACTCCGACACATTTTGGTTTTCAGCGGTGGAAGCGGAGGTTTATGGAACATCGTCGCTGTTCACGGCCATTGTGTTTTGGGCCATCCTGAAATGGGAAAACGAAGCAGATAAGCCAAGAGCTAACCGATGGATAATTTTTATTGCATACATGATGGGGCTTTCCATTGGGGTACACCTCTTGAGCCTACTAACCATTCCTGTAATTGTATTCGTTTACTACTTTAAGAAATTCAAGGTAACTCCGTGGGGATTTATTGGTGCTGGTGCTGTTGCTGTTGCTGCATTGGCGGTCGTTTTGAACGGCATTATTCCATGGCTGATCTCTTTTGCCTCTGGTTTCGATCTCTTTTTTGTAAACACCCTTGGGCTTCCCTTTAATTCTGGTGCTCTATTTTACGCACTTCTACTTATCAGTTTGCTCATTTGGAGTGTATACTACACGCACAAAAAAGGTAAGGTCATAGCCAACACCATTATGCTGGCTATTTCCGTGATCATTATTGGCTACTCCTCTTTTGCCATGGTGGTAATCCGATCCATTGCCAACCCGCCTCTCGATGAGAATAGCCCAGACAATGTTTTTGCACTGCTACACTATATAAATCGTGATCAATACGGTGCCCCGCCACTTGTTTACGGACAGTATTATAACGCTCCTGCGTTAGATTCCAAAGACATAACTAGCTATATTCCAGAAAACGGTAAGTATAAGAAGGCCTATCTTTCAACGAACTACACTTTCGATGACCGATTTTGTACTTTCTTCCCCAGAATGTATAGCCCTCAGAGTGACCATATTCAGGAGTATAAGTCGTGGGCAAACATACAGGGCAAACCTATAGATGTTACCTACAATGGTAAAACACAAACACTCTACTGCCCAACTTTTGGAGAAAATTTAAAGTTCTTTTTCAGGTACCAAGTAGGGTTCATGTATTTCCGCTACTTTATGTGGAATTTTGCTGGAAGACAAAATGATGTTCAGGGAACAGGAGAACCATACAACGGAAATTGGTTAAGTGGAATAAATGCCGTCGACGATTTTCGACTTGGTCCTCAGGAAAACCTTCCCGCTGGCATGAAAAACCCACAAACAAGGGCTGTATACTACTTACTGCCATTGCTGTTAGGCCTGCTGGGGGTATTCTATCAATATAACAAAAGCAAAAGAGATTTCTGGGTTGTACTTATGCTTTTTCTACTTACAGGTCTTGCAATTATTGTTTTCCTCAACCAATCTCCTCTTCAACCAAGAGAGCGAGACTATGCATACGCAGGTTCATTCTATGCTTTTGCCATTTGGATTGGACTCGGTATTCTCGCGCTTACAGAGGGGATTAAGCGGGTGATTAAACGGCCGGTAATTGCCGCTTCGTTGGCAACCATAATCGGTTTGTTAGCTGCTCCAACCTTGATGGCCAAAGAGAATTGGGTTTCGCACGATAGATCTAATCGCTATACTGCGAGAGATTTCGCATACGATTACCTAAATTCATGTGCACCTAATGCAATTCTATTTACCAATGGGGATAACGATACTTTCCCCCTGTGGTACGCTCAGGAGGTTGAGGGAATTAGAACTGATGTTCGCGTAGTAAACCTAAGTCTCCTTGGCACCGACTGGTATATCAGTCAAATGCAAAAACAGCTGTACAGCGCTAAACCTGTTCCGTTCACCCTGCCCTTTAATAAATACGTTCAAGGGGTTAATGAGCAGCTCCCCATTGTGGATAGGGGTATCAAGGGCTATAGTAATGTTGGCGATATTGTAAACTTTATTGCAAGCGACAACGCAGTGACAAAGGTGCAAACCATGGATGGCGAGTCATTGGACTACCTCCCTACACGCAACATTGCAATTCCCGTAGACAAGGAGAAAGTGTTGGAAAATGGAACTGTAAGACCCGAAATGGCGAGCCAGATTGATTCCGTTCTGACCTTCACCATTCCGACTTCAAAAAAATACATCAATAAGCCGGAAATGATGCTGCTCGATCTACTCGCTCACTTTGGCTGGGATCGACCAATATACTTTGTTTCTCCGGCAAGCGATGTGAACATTGGAATTCAGGATTACTTACAGCTCGATGGGTTTGCTTATCGTCTTGTTCCGATAAAAACCATCTCTGACCAGTACTACAATGTTGGCAGAATTGACGTGGATACGATGTATACAAGAATGATGAAAACATTCCACTATGGTGGATACGGAAATCCAAAAACCTTTCTTGACTATAACAATGTAAGGACGCTTCAGGTGGTGCATCTTAAGAAAAATTTCAGCCGGCTTGCTGATGCACTTTGCGCAGAAGGGAAATACGATTCAGCGAAAGTTGTAATGAATAAGTGTATGGAACTAACCCCAACAAGTCAGATACCATACGACCTATTTACGTTGGACAATATCCGCAGCCTCTATCTGGCAAAGGAAACAGAAAAGGCGAATAAGCTTGTTGAGGACTTATGCCAAACCACCTCGGACAACCTGGCCTACATCATGAACCTTACACCACGATTTAAGTCGATGTACGATACTCCAACTCAGCTCAACCTGTACTTGTGCACTGAAGCAATGAAGATTGCCAAAGAGAACCAACAAGCAGACCTATCAGCGAAATTAGAGAAGGATTTTCAAGCGCGATTCGCGCGGTTTATGCAGCAATAGAAAAAAAAGTCGGCAATTGCCGACTTTTTTTTGATCTAGATCAACCTTTCTTGGTAGAATTAGTTTAAATTTCGTAGTGATTTAGTTTGCATTAACCAAGCCAAAGAAATCGATATGGAAAATATTTTACTCCGGATTGTTGTTCCTTGGGACTTTACCCCTGTAGCCGAAAACGCATTGAAATATGCTATAGCTGCATGCAAAGAGAGGGATGCCTATAAGATTGACCTTATTCATGTGGTTTCGCCTGGAGGTCTTTTTGCTAAAGGAAAGCTAACAAAAAAAGAGGCCGAAGAGCGGCTGGTGCTAGATATTGAAAAAGTAACCAAAGAACACGGCATCAAGTTGAATTTCAAAGTTCTTGAAGGAACTATCTTTACAACCTTAACCGAATATGCCGACGAAACAAAGGCCGATTTCGTTTTTATGGGAACACATGGAATCAAGGGTGTTCAAAAGTTAACCGGCAGCTGGGCGCTTAAGGTCATTGCCGGGTCAAATGTTCCCTTCATTGTTGTTCAGGACGAGCCATCGAGCAGTCACCAACGGGTGTTTGAGCACATTGTCGTTCCGGTGGATTTCAAGCCAGAAAGTAAGGAGTTGATGATTAAGGCGGTAAAAACGGCGATCCATTTTGGATCAAAGATTCACCTTTTCAAGCAAAACTCAACCGATCAGGGTGTGCTTAAAAAGATTAACTCAAATATGCTTTTTGCAAAAAGCCAAGTGGAGGAATATCGCATACCATTTGAGCAGCATTTTGCTGCAAAAACAAGTGGCTTTGCCGATGATATTGTAAAGTTGGCACAGGATATTGAGGCTGATCTTATCTTGGTTATGACCACAAAGAATATCGATTTTAGCGACTACATTTTTGGTGCACAGGAGCAGTACATTATTGCCAATAATGCAAAGTTGCCAGTGATGTGCTTCAATCCAAGCATGGTAAGGTAAAGTTTTTCACCTTGGAAATATGCTCAAGAGAAAGGCTGCCGATTGGCAGCCTTTCTCTTTAAAAGACTATGTATTGCTACTTCTCAATACGCCCTAATTGATCATTAAATATTTTTTGTATTTCAACCAACCGTTCCACATTACAGTCAGCCTCAAAAATTCGAACTCCTTCAACAATACCTTTTTTCCGATGAAAAACGGCTAAAGCGGCATCAAAATTATTGTTTTGCATATTGTTCTTCACCATTCTATAAAGCAAAACAAACTCATCCATCGAAAGCACTCTCTGTAGTTCTATATATCGTTCGTTCACCTCATCGTGATCTTTGTAGATGCCGGGGGCCAACTCTTCTAATATAAAATACTTATGGATGGTGATGGTGGCCGATTCAGATATCCGCCGTGGTTTACGAAACGTAATTCCCTCCTCCACAAAAAGGTGCATTAACTCGGGGATCAGACTAAAGTTCTTTAAATACTTTATTCGAATACCAAAATAAATATCCGAATATATAATTAGCTGACAAGGAGTAGCATCATAGCTCTGTTTGAATTTTTCCTCAACCACTTGATTTTTTCGAATCAGTGTTTCCAGATCTATTTTATCCTTTGTAATAAAGAATAACGTCCGTGGTTTTTCAAAATCAGCGTCAAACTGGCTATGGTATCCAGGATAGGGATGGCTGTTTTCTAGGACCAGCCAATCGGAAACGTTCAGACTTTCAACATTTTCAATTTTAGTGAGAGTCCCTATAGTCTCAATGATTACACGTGTATCCATCTTTCAAAGTTTTTCAAAAGATACGAGAAGAAATGAAGCAAGTCAATAGCAAATCAAATTACCAGGCTTCTTTCATAGATTTTAACACCTCTAAAGCCAGAAGAGCATTCTGCTTTGCATCGCTACAAGGTTGAGAGATGCGAAAAACCATCGCATGGTTTCTTTTTTCCAAGCCATATCCATATGCCTTGTCATAATACTTTAACGTAACGCCAACTGCCCCATTAAGGTCGCCTGCATTCACAGCCGAAACCGCTTCGCTTACACTGTTGCCACCTAACCTTTTCGATAGTTTATTGATACACCCAATAAGTTCCTCTGGAGTAAAGCATCCATAAGCCTCCACAAGCCGTTCTGTCCTAATATCCACGGGTATATTGAGCACTATACTTGGTGCTGCGGTCATTTGCAGAAACAAAGAGTTAGGAATAAAAATAGTCCCGATGCTCACACTCTCATCCTCTAACCAAATTGGTCTACCGGGGTCGCAGGTGTAGAGTTGCTCAAAGAGCAGGTTCTCAAACATTTCTGTTGATGGCTGCACAGCTTGCCCAAGTGCGCCAAAAGCACTCCCCTTATGATTTGCTAAACCCTCAAGGTCTATCACCTGCTCACCCAAATCGCGAAGATGCTGCAAAACCTCTGTCTTACCACTACCGGTTGGGCCACTTAAGATAACAATCTTCCACTCTCTGGAAAAATATTCCTGACAAAGCCTTCTATAAGACTTATACCCACCGCGAAGAGTAGCAACATTAAAGCCAGCTGTTGCCAAAAGCCATGCCATGCTCGAACTTCGCATTCCTCCTCGCCAACAGTGAACCCAAACATCTCTTCCTTGGCTGTCTCTTCTCACCAGCCGAACAAATCGGGCAAGCTTTGGACCAACAAACTTTAAGCCAAGTTCAACAGCCTCCTGCTTTCCCCTTTTGGTATAGGTTGTTCCTACCAACGCCCGCTCCTCATCATCAAAAAGGGGGAGACTTAGCGCACCGGGTATGCAAGCACGAGAATACTCACCAGGGGACCTAACGTCAAAAATTGCTTTCCCTGAACGTTGCTTAATAAAATCATCAATGCTGATTGATGGTATTGCCATGCTAATCTTCTAAAAAGTTTCCCAAAATAGAGGATGCCTCCTTTCCAGAATTTTTACCATATGGAGCAATTGCTCGTATCAACCTTCGTATAGGCATGGATTGCAGCCAAACTTTTCCTGTACCGGATAGGGTTGCAAGAAACAATCCCTCCCCCCCAAACATCATGGTTTTTAGACCACCAGCCGCTTCAACATTAAAATCGATACCAGGCTGGAAGGCGACAATACATCCGGTGTCAATTCGTAGCGTTTCGTTGTTTAGAGTTTTTTCAATGAGTGTGCCACCTGCGTGCATAAAAGCCAAGCCATCACCCTGCAACTTTTGAAGAATAAAACCTTCCCCGCCAACCAAACCTGCCCCAATGCGCTTGTTGAATGTTATGGTAACCTTTGTGCCTAGGGCTGCACATAGGAATCCATCCTTTTGAACTATTATTTCACCACCTAGGGCTGCAAGATTGAGTGGAACGATTGTTCCAGGGTAAGGTGCTGAAAATGCAACTTTCTTCTTTCCAAAACCACTGTTCGTAAAATGAGTTAGAAATAGTGAAGCCCCTGTGAGCACACGAGCGCCGGCAGAAAAGAGTTTGCCCATTAACCCCTGTGAAGGTTCAGAACCATCACCCAGCCGCGTTTCAAAATTGATACCGGCCTCCATATACAGCATGGCACCCGCTTCGGCTATAACGGTTTCCATTGGATCTAACTCTATTTCAACTAGCTGAATATCGTCACCAACGATCTTGTAGTCAATCTCATGTGATTTCATAGCACAAAAAAATTAAAATGGATTCCGATATTTCTCGTCACCATCGCTCAAAATATTGATATAGCTGTTGTAGCGTGACATGCTTATTTCACCTGACTCAACCGCGGCTATAACCGAGCATCCCGGTTCGTGGGTATGAGTGCAGTTAGAAAACCTGCAGCCATCGGCAAATTTAAAGATATCTGGGAGGTAGTGTGAAAGCTCCTCCGATGAAATATCTACTATGCCAAAGCCCTTTATTCCCGGAGTATCAATAATAAATCCACCGAATTCTAATGCAACCATTTCATAGAAAGTTGTGGTATGCTTACCCTTGAGGTGATACAGAGAAATATCACCCGTTTTGAGCGAAAAGCTAGGATCAATAACATTAATTAGCGTTGATTTTCCAACTCCTGAGTTTCCAGAAAAAACCGTAATTTTATTCTTTAACTTTTCCTTTAGTTTCTCTATTCCAATACCCTTTTTAGCAGACGTTTCTATTACCTCATATCCAGCTTTTGAGTAAATATCCTTATAGAAAAGAAGTTCCTCCTCTAACACCCCATCAAAAAGGTCTAACTTGTTGATTATTAATGATGTTGGAATACGATAAGCCTCTGCGGTAAGCAGGAATCGGTCAATGAACTCTAGCGGAGTTTTAGGAAATTCAGGGGTAACCACCAAAAACGCATGGTCGAGATTGGCTGCAAGAATGTGTGCCTCGTGCGAAAGATTTGATGATTTTCGAATAATATAGTTCTTTCGCTCCTTTACCTCCATAATTAGGCCCACTGATTCCTCAACAGTAAAGTAAACTCTGTCGCCAACAGCAATAGGATTTGTCGTTTTGATGTCCTTTAGTCGCAGCTTACCTCTAACCTTACAGTGTATCACCTCTCCTCCCTCGGCAAGCACCTCATACCAACTCCCCGTGCTCTTCATCACCAATCCCTCTTGCTTTGCCTGTCCCATAAATAGTTCTTATAACACAAATATAGTTGTTTTCATCTTGAAGAAGTGTTTTCATCCTTGATTGCGCCAATCACCAATAAAGCGCTCTTGCATGGTGATTAACTTTTGTGTGTTGATGGTGGAGCCCAATTTGCTTAGGCTAATTCCTGAAGCGGTTTAAACCCATTCCCTAATATTTCCGTTGCATCAAGTACGGTAATAAATGCCGCGTTATCGACCTCTCGAATATAATCGGTTAGCATTGACAACTCCCGTCGGTTGACAACCGTGTAAATAATTTTTTTCTCCTCCTTTTTGTATAGCCCAACACCGGGTATATAGGTGCCACCACGATTAATGTCAAAAAGAATTTTTTCGCGAATCTCTTCGTGCTTGTCTGAGACTATTAGCATACACTTTTCTGCACTAATACCAGCCAAAACGGTGTCTATAACTTTCCCCGTAACAAAAATGGTAATCCATGAATAGAGTGGAATTCTCCAGTCGCGGAAGACAGCGAGGCCAAATATTACAATGATTGAATCCACCGTCATAAGGAGTTGTCCGAGCGGCATTTTGGTATACTTCTCCAGTATCATTGCAATGATATCAGAACCACCAGAGGTAGCCTTTGATTTAAAAATAAGCCCAAGTCCAAAGCCGATAAGAATGCCTCCAAAGATACTCGACAGAAGTGGGTCAACATCGCTGTTGGCAATGAGTGGACGTACTGTAAGCCAACTGTAGTCCATAAATACCATGCAAAGCACAAAACCCACAATAGTTTTAACGCCAAACTTTGGTCCAAGCACCCTAATTCCTATAATAGTAAGCGGAATATTTAATAAAAAGCCCAAGGTGCCGATGGGGAACCCACCATTTTCTGCACCAAGATCTGGAAACATTCCTGCAGTGAGGTAATTCACCGCAATACCAATACCGTAAACACCTCCAGGAACAATGTGGTGGGGAGAAATAAAGTAGTTGAAACCCACTGACATTATGAAGCAACCCAATACAATAAGGCCATATGCCTTAAACCATCGCTTAGAGAAAAGCTTCTCCTTTGTAACGTATGTCATATAAAGTTAGTTATTAATTTTTTTACTTAAATCAAAAACAACAAGCTGCTTAAACGTTACCCTGTTCTACCTCAACCAGCTTATATAAACGATCTGCACGACGTACGGGCGTGGACACTTTAACAGAAAAAACATCTCCTTTGGCGGCCGCCTCCACTGGACCATTATTTCCGTGTATCTCCATTGCCACTCCTTCAACAACCCCGGTTGTTGGACCAATAATGACAAAATCATCGCCTCTTTTAAAGTAGTCGCTTTCTACCAACAGCTCAGCAACACCAATATTAGAAAAGTAATTTACCACTCGAGCAACATATACCTTTCGTGTTGTAGCCTTAGATCCATAGGCATCATTCCACTCTCCCAACTTTTGGCCAAGATAGTAGCCATCCCAAAATCCTCTATTAAAAACTCGGCTAAGACGAACCATCCAACCATCAACTTTCACCTTGCCAAATGTACCGTCAGCCACGGCTATAATCGCCTCGTCGTAACAGCGAACCACCGTTTTTACATAATCGGCAGATCGAGCACGACCCTCAATTTTCAAAACACTTACACCCGAAGCAATCATCTTATCAATAAAACCTATTGTACATAAGTCCTTAGGAGACATTATATACTCATTATCTATTTCAAGTTGATATCCACTTTCCTTTTCCGTTACGGTGTAAGCCTTTCGACAGGTTTGCTGACAGGCGCCCCGGTTGGCCGATGAGTTTTTCTCATGAAGGCTCATGTAGCACTTGCCAGAAATGGCCATGCATAACGCTCCATGGGCAAACATTTCAATCTTAATTTGCCGTCCTGAAGGACCAGTAATATTTTGAAGTGAAATTTGTCGTGAAATTTCAGCCACCTGGGTTAGATTCATCTCCCGGGCTAGCACCGCCACATCTGCCCAGTCAGAATAAAATCTTAACGATTCAGAATTGCTAATGCTTAGCTGGGTTGAAATATGTACCTCAACCCCCTTTTGGCGAGCGTAGGAAATGGCCGACTGGTCGCTCACAATAACAGCAGAAACGCCAGCAGAAGCAGCGGCGTCTACCACCTCCTTCATCAACGCAAGCTCCTGTTCGTATACAATAGTGTTAACAGTCAAATAAGACCTCACGCAATGCTCCCGACAAATCTGAACAATTTCAGGCAACTCGTCCAGCGAAAAATTATTGGCCGAACGTGACCTCATGTTTAGCACATCGGCGCCAAAATAAACTGAATTGGCCCCCCCCTGGATGGCTGCCAGCAAGCACTCCCTGTTACCCACTGGTGCCATCAACTCTATATCGTTCCTTTGAAATAACATTCCACAGAATTTTGGGCAAAATTACTCATTTCGTGCTATTTTCATTTTAAAAGCACACCGAATGTTGTAAAACACACATGCAGGGTGCTGTGGTGGAAAGAAACGCCACCATTAATAATGAAGTAAGCGAGAAAAGATGAATATCAATTGGTGAGCTTGTGCACTAGGTCAATAATAGCAGAATAGTCAATATTCTCCATGCACCGAAAGTGACCCTTGGGGCATTTATCGTATCCAATTTTTGAGCAAGGTCGGCACGATAATCCAGAAACCTCAAAAATTTGACTTCTATCGCCGCTGCGGTAAGGATACATCCCCAGCTCAGGTGTCGTGTTCCCCCACAATGAGATTACGTTTCGTTTATATGCGGCTGCAATGTGCATTAGACCAGTATCGGAGGTAATAACCAAGCGTGCATCCTTTATTGCCGCAGCGCTCTCCATCAATGACAACTTGCCGCAGGCACTAATTACATGAGGTCCGGACTCTAAAGCAACCGCATTCCCAAGTGTTTCATCTTCCGGACCGCCCAGAAGAACAATGGGTGTTTTTATTGATGAGCACAACTCTACAATTCGATGTTGCGGTATTCGCTTGGTAAAATGCTTGGCGCCTACAACAATTGCAATATAACCGTTATGAAAAATGGTTGGCATCACATCGAACGGACTCTTTAAGTCCGGAGGCAAAAAAAAGTCAAGTCCAAGCCCATCGTTATGAACATCGAGCGAATCAACGGATTTTAGGTATCGATCAACAATATGAACAGCGGGCATAACTTGCCATTTCGTTCTTATGTAAATCCATTTTCTAAAATTAAGTTTACTAAATGTAAAGGATTTAACACCAATCAGCTTAAGTTTCAGTATGGTTGTTCGAAGATTATGGTGCAAGTCTATGATATGGGTATACTTTTCACTGCGAAGTGCGTTAGCAAGGTGTGATAGGCTTTCATCTAGCTGGAAAACTTTATCTATATAAGGATTATGCCGAACGAGGTCAACAAAGGCTCTCTTAGTAACAAAGTGAACCTCTGAATTCGGAAATCTATTCTTAATGGCCCTTACAACAGGAGTCGTAAGCACAATATCGCCGATTGAACTAAAGCGAATGATTAAAAATTTCGGCATATACCTTACTTGGGTAGTCTATTGAAAAAGAGGGTTAGTGCTAACCACATATCTTTGCTCTCCGGGCTCGACTCCCAAAAAGTTTTAGCACCGTGGCAACCCCGAAAATTCCCTGGTCCATTAATAACCAGATTTGCCTGAGGAATGGACGATACCATGCGTTTTATATAGGGAATTTCGAGCTGCGTCCCGGTAATAAAAACATTTTTTTTGGGAAGTTTAATTCGAGATTGTACATAGGTTGTGTCTCCAAAATATTCTCCTGGCGAACAGGCTATTACACCACCTACCTTAACTGATTCAGAAGCTATAATAAGGCTAAGAGATGCGCTATAACTTGAGCCAAATAAAATTACAGGTTTTCGAACAAGCGCTCTAGCGTAGTCAATAGAGGCAAGTATATCAGGAATAGCATCTAGGTAATTTTGGGAGAGTTTTTCCTCTTTTGCCCTTTCTGCGGTTTCATTCACAACAAAGTTTTCCTCCCCCCCAGATCGTAAATCAACGGCAAGGCAACTGTAGCCAAGGTTAACCAACTTTGGTGCAATTGCACGATACTCGCCTCTACTTGAACCGGCTTGGTGTAGCAGAATTATTATGGGTGAGTTCGGCTTCCCCAAATAGAGGTCGGCAGTTACTTGCAAACCATCAGCTGCGTTGTAAGTCACCTTCTGCTGAGCGTAAGAAGCGGCTACAAGCAAAAACAGGAAACAAAAACTAAGCAACCTTTTAACCATGCTATTAACCTATGGAACTACGGTAACCTTCTCTCCACAAATAGTTACTTTGCTATTGACTACCTCAACAAAACCAGACTCCACGTCGAATAGCAAAAAATCCTCATTCTTCATGGTGATTTTTACTACGCCGCTTTCCAACGAAGAAATTAAAGGAGCATGGTTGTCGAGCATTGAAAAAGAGCCCTTTTTCCCAGGGACTCTAACCATTTTACATTCTCCAGAGAAATAAACTTTTTCGGGTGAAACTAGCTCAACAATCATTCCTTTAGTATTTATTCAGCACGCATTTTTTTTGCTTTTTCAATGGCCTCATCAATTGTTCCAACGAAGCTAAAAGCGTTTTCAGGCAAATCGTCTACATCGCCATCCATAATCATGTTGAAACCACGAATGGTCTCTTCAATTGAAACCAACACACCCTTAAATCCAGAATATGCTTCAGCCACATGAAATGGTTGGGAAAGGAATCGTTGCACGCGCCGTGCTCTGTGCACCACCAACTTGTCCTCATCTGAAAGTTCTTCCATGCCAAGAATAGCGATAATATCTTGCAACTCACGATAGCGCTGAAGGAGCCTTTTTACTCGTTGCGCAGTATTGTAGTGAACCTCTCCAACCACTTCCGGAGATAGAATTCTAGAAGTGGAATCGAGCGGATCAACGGCAGGATAAATACCCTGCTCCGAAATTTTCCGATTGAGGACGGTGGTTGCGTCGAGGTGACTAAAGGTGGTTGCTGGAGCGGGGTCAGTTAAATCATCAGCTGGCACATACACTGCCTGAACTGACGTAATAGATCCCTTTGTTGTGGAAGTAATTCGCTCTTGCATTCCCCCCATCTCTGTCGCCAACGTTGGCTGATAACCCACGGCAGAAGGCATGCGTCCCATGAGGGCAGAAACCTCCGAACCAGCTTGGGTAAACCTAAAGATATTGTCGATAAAGAATAGAATATCCTTACCACCACCCTCGCCACCACCATCGCGATACGACTCAGCGATAGTAAGCCCAGAGAGTGCAACGGTAGCACGAGCTCCGGGTGGCTCATTCATCTGCCCAAAAACCAAGGTCGCTTGTGATTTTTGTAGCTCATCTCGATCAACTTTCGAAAGATCCCATCCGCCTTGCTCCATGCTGTGCCTAAACTCGTCACCGTAACGAATAACACCTGACTCAATCATCTCGCGGAGTAGGTCATTGCCCTCGCGGGTTCGCTCGCCAACACCAGCAAAAACGGATATTCCATCATGCTTCTTTGCAATATTGTTGATGAGCTCCATGATAAGCACTGTTTTCCCAACACCTGCGCCACCAAAAAGGCCAATTTTTCCACCTTTAGGATACGGCTCAAGCAGGTCAATAACCTTTATTCCAGTATATAGAATTTCATTTTTTGTTGAAAGGTGCTCATAAGAAGGCGGCTCTCGATGTATTGGGTAGGAATTTTTGTAAGACAACGGGCCAATACCATCAATCGCTTCTCCGATCACATTCAGCAAGCGCCCCTTTACTTGATCACCAACGGGCATACTAATGGACGAACCAAGACCCAGCGCCTCCATTCCTCTTTTTAGACCATCGGTGGAATCCATCGCAATACATCGAACGGCATTTTCGCCAATATGCTGCTGGCATTCTACAATTAATGCACGTCCATCTTCACGAATAATTTTGATTGCATCATGAATACTGGGAAGTTCTTCTGAGCCCTTGTCGAAAACGACATCAACGACAGGACCAATCACCTGAATAATTTTCCCTTGCTTATTTTCCATACTATCATGCATTATTGGAAAAAAAATAAATTCTGTGTGGCAAAATTAGCACAAAAAACAACCAATGGTTAAACGATCTTGCTTTTTAGCTATTCCTTGCCATCATTTTATTTGCCAAATTTTCTAATACAGCGATTCTCCCGTCTGATGTGTTAATGCGCCTTAGGTTGTCAAAGCTAAGGGTGAAGTGTTTATCAATTAACTCTTCCGCCAGGTAGTCTACCTTTAGCTCTTTGTAAATGGATAATATACCACTTATTTTTTTCTCTGGTTCAATTTCCGTAATGTTTAAATAGCTGTTTAGGAGATCGTGCTGACTTCCTCTTGCCAGTCGCAGCGCATTAATTAGCAATATGGTTTTCTTGTTTGCGACAATATCACCTCCAATCTTTTTCCCAAAAACATGAGTATCGCCAAACGAGTCAAGCAAGTCGTCCTGAAGTTGAAACGCAATACCAAGATTAAGCCCAAAGTTTTTCATCAGCTCCTGGTCTGTTTCGCTCGCGCCGCCACAAATGGAACCGATGGAGCAGCAACCGGCAAGGAGTGCAGCGGTTTTCAACTCAACCATTCGAATATATTCGTCCTCGGTAACGTAGGTCTCCTTCTCAAAATTCATGTCCAGCTGTTGCCCTTGGCATACCTCCAATGCTACCTTGTTAAAAACAGGAAGCAGCTTGGCAATAAAGTTTTTATCCGACTTTTGAAGCATTTCATAGGCAACAACCATTAATGCATCGCCAGAAAGAATTGCCGTATTTGTATCCCATTTCCGGTGAACAGTATCTTGGCCTCGACGCATGTCGGCACCATCCATAATATCATCATGAATTAAGGTGAAATTATGAAACAGCTCCAACGCCAAGGCCGGCTCAACAGCGCCCTGAACATTGTCGTTAAAAATATTGCAAGCCATTAAGGTAATAATAGGGCGAATGCGTTTCCCTCCAGCGGAAAGCAAATACCTAATTGGAGCAAAAAGTTCAGAAGGTTCACGGTCAAGCTCTAACCCCAAGAGGCCTTTTTCGGCAATTTTCTGCAGATCCTCAAATGAATACATGCGTAAACAGTTTATTGGTTATCAACATCATCCTTAATCTTAAGTTCGCTGAGCTCGATATCCAGCTCCTCATCGTATATGGAAATAAGGGGATCGCTGAAGAATTGTTTTTTCCTTATCTTTTCTAAGGTAAGCAATAGCGTTGGCAACACAATGAGATTACTAAACATAGCAATTAGCAGGGTAAATGAAATTAGAACGCCGAGTGCCACGGTACCACCAAAGCTGCTAGCCGCAAAAATTCCAAAGCCAAAGAAAAGAATTATGGAGGTATAAAGCATGCTCACGCCCGTCTCCCGAATGGCAAACCTTACCGATTCTCCAATATTATTTCCGGAAAGCAGCATTTCCTGTTTATACTTTGCTAAAAAGTGAATGGAGTTATCCACTGAAATTCCAAAAGCAATGCTAAAAACTAGAACGGTAGACGGTTTCAGCGATATACCCAAATAACCCATAAGCGCGGCCGTTAACAGCAGAGGAATTAAGTTTGACAGCAGTGCAAAAAGGACCATTTTAGTTGAACGAAACATGCCCGCCATAAAGACCACAATAAGCAGTACGGCTAGAATTAAACTCGATATTAAATTGTGGACGAGGTATTCACTCCCCTTGGCGTTTACCACGCTGCCACCCGTTATGGAAACTAACGATGATTTAGCGCCATAAACGTCGTGAATATTTTGCGAAATACTATCGAGAAGGACGTTCATCTTCTGGGTTCCAACGTCGGCAACATTATACATAATGCGCGCATACCGGCCAGAGGAGTCAACAAAGTTGTTAAATATTGCATTGTCCGATTCCCCCCTAGGTAAATAGGACATAATAAAACCCACCTCCATAGAAATTGGAAATCGATACGCCGAGGCCTGTCCGTTAAAGTATCCTTGCCGAGCAAACGTCACTGCCTCAACAATTGAAAGAGGCTTGGAAAGTTCAGGGTAGCGTTTCAACTTGTTCTGGAGCTCATTTATATGCTTTAGATTCTCGTATTGCATTAAACCCTTGGGTCGTTGAGCATCTATCAGAATTTCAAAGGGCATCAAACCAGAGAAGTTTGACTCAAAAAATTTTAGATCACGGTAAACCTTGGAGTTATGGGGTACATCATCAACCATGTATCCATTGCTCTTAACCATTGATAGCCCAATGATGCCGACCAGAATTAAAAAAGCAGCGATGCCAAAAATAACTTTTCGATGATAGAAAGTAATGTCCACAATAAACTTGGTTACCCTTCGCATATACCTGTTTTCGAGATGCTTAAGGTGCTTGTCGGTGGGTGGTGGGAGAAAGCTGAAAATGACAGGAATAAGGGTTATGGAAACGATAAAAACGCCCAGAATATTAACAGAGGCAACTAGTCCGAACTCCCGCAATATTTGTGTTCCAGCAATAACAAAAGTTCCAAAACCCGCGGCCGTTGTTAAATTTGTCATAAAAGCAGCGCTACCAACTTTTTGAATTACACGCTGTAGCGCCTTGATCTTATTTCCGTGGTAACGGTATTCTTGGTGATATTTATTTAGAAGAAAGACACAGTTGGGGATGCCAATTACAATTATCAACGGCGGAATTACTGCAGTAAGAATTGTTACCGGATAACCAAAAAACGCCAAGGTGCCCATTGCCCAAATTACAGAAACACCAACAACAACAAGAGAGAATAGGACGACCTTAAACGATCGAAAAAACAGGTAAAGAATCAGTGCTGTTACTGCTATGGCAAGAAAAATGAAAAAAAACATTTCCGACTTAACCATCTCCGCCATGGTAACTCGAATGTATGGAAGGCCTGAAACGTGGGCTGTCAAACCAGTTTGACGCTCGTAGTGGTTAATCGTCCCCATAATGCTATCGAGAAGGGTGACGCGTTGGGCACTTTGGAGAATTTCCTTATCCAACGAAACCATCATGATGAAAGTAGAGGCGGTGTCGTTATAGAGAAATCCCTTATAAAATGGCAAGGTGTATATAACCTGCTTTATGCTATCAAGTTGTTGCTGGTCTTCAATGCCAACCTGTACAATTTTGGTCAGCTGAAACTTTTTTGGCTCAGTATTTTTCTTGAGGGTATAAATGTCGTAAATTGAAAAAGCCTCTTTAACTCCCGTTATCGTCTTGAGGGAATGTTGTAAGTCGCGCCAATAACAATAATGCTTATAAGTAAAAAATTTGTTGTCGGTAATACCAATAAAGATAGCGTTGCCACCAGCGCCAAACTTCTTAGTAAACCGATCGTAGTTTACCTGAACGCTATCGTCAGCTGGCAGAAGTGAGGCCGGTTCATAAAGCATTTTAAGCTGGGTTGCCTTATATCCCATCACCAGCGTAATTAAGGAAATAATAACAATAACAACAGGCCGGTTCTTCAGGATCAACCTAGCAATAATTCGAAACATCAGAAGTGACATTTAAGAATATGGTTTCTTATTTACTTGAAGAAGGCAAAGATAGTAAAGTAACAAAAATTCTCCTGCTGTTTTGATCCACCACTAAAAAAGGAATGTAGAAACCTGCCCCAAAAGTTTGTACTTTCACAGTGCAACAATTTGTTTTACATTTGTCTGCTTCACTTGAAAAGAACGAGTAATGAGTAATGCTTTTTTTAGTTTTTTAACACTTGTTGGCTCCTTGGGCTTATTCCTATTTGGAATGAAGCTGATGAGTGAATCATTGCAAAAAGTGGCAGGAGACAAGATGCGGAATATTCTTGCCGCCATGACCACGAATAAGGCAACACGCATACTTACAGGGGTTATGGTAACGGCTGTAATCCAATCATCTTCTGCTACCACAGTAATGGTCGTAAGTTTCGTCAATGCCGGTTTAATGTCTCTTACACAGTCTGTTGGCGTAATAATGGGGGCCAACATCGGAACCACAGTAACCGCATGGATTATTTCAATTCTCGGTTTTCAAATTGACATTAGCCATATAGCACTACCACTTATTGGAATCAGCTTTCCGCTTCTGTTTTCGAAGGTTCATCGTTATAAATTTACTGGTGAACTTATTACCGGTTTTGCGCTCCTCTTCATTGGATTGGGCTATCTAAAAGATTCCGTTCCTAGCATAAACGACAATCCCCAAATTCTTGAGTTCATTAAAAACTATACTAACCTAGGATTACTCTCCACCATAATTTTTGTGGCCATTGGTACCCTGCTCACCATTATCATTCAATCATCAAGTGCAACGATGGCGCTTACCCTTGTTATGTGTTCAAACGGTTGGATTTCCTTTGAAAGTGCGGCCGCAATGGTGCTGGGCGAAAATATTGGAACCACAATAACGGCAAATATTGCAGCCATGGTGGCCAATGTTTCAGCTAAGCGCGCCGCAAGATCCCACTTCATCTTCAATGTTTTTGGTGTAGTTTGGGTAATTGCACTATTTCATCCATTTTTAAAGTTCATTTCGTTCATTCTCACCTCAGCTGGAGCATCATCGCCATTTATTTCAATTGCGTCAATTCCAATAGCGCTATCCCTTTTCCATACTGTTTTTAATATCACCAACACGTTGCTTTTGGTGAATTTTACTGGACTAATAGTAATGGTGGTTACTAAAATGGTCCCAGCAAAGGAAGATGAAGAAGAAAATTTCAGACTCAAACATTTGGAAATTGGATTACTTTCAACATCAGAACTATCTCTTCTTCAGGCAAAAAAGGAGATTATCACCTATGCTAGAAGAACCAACAAGATGTTCTCTTTTGTAAGAGAGCTGTTTAAGGAAACTAATGGGAAAAAATTTGAACAAATACTTAACAGAATAATTAAGTATGAGGAGATAAGTGATAGAGTTGAACTTGAAATTGCCACATATCTTACGCAGGTTGCCGAGGGGGATTTAAGCGAAGAGGGGGCAAAGCGTATTCATGCCATGCTAAAGGTGATCAGCAACATGGAAAGCATTGCTGACTCGGCCTACAACTTAGCCAAGACCCTTGACCGAAAAAGGCAAAACAATATCTGGTTTCCGCAGGAGCTGCGCAACAACATTAATGGAATGTTCGATAGGGTGGATGAGGCATTTGCAGTAATGCTTGAAAACTTAGAGCTCGGCTATGGTAAAATCTCGCTTGATAAAGCAAACGGAATAGAGCAACAGATTAACTTGAAGAGAAATATGCTACGGGAAGAACATATACAAAACGTTGAAAGCAATAAGTACAAATATCTTGCGGGTGTAGTTTACAACGATCTTTTCTCTGAAAGCGAAAAATTGGCCGACTACATAATCAATGTCTCAGAGGACATTTTCTCCATAAAGCCAATCCCTTATGAATCGAAGCCCCAAAATAAGCACATACCTAACGAACAAGATAATTAACATACAAAGCCCGCTGAAGACTTTTCCTCAACGGGCTTCGCTATCCCAATTTTAGGGCAATTAATTCTTTAGTGCTTCAGCTCCAGTGGTAATCTCTGAAATTTCATTTGTAATTGCTGCTTGACGAGCCTTATTATACTGCAAACTAAGTTGTTTTATCAGGTCTGTTGCATTCTCGGTTGCAATATGCATTGCTGTAGTTCTTGCGCCATGCTCAGAAGCAACCGACTCAAGTAGGGCGCTAAAGAGCTTTACCTTTATTGCTTGGGGAATAATTTCTTCCAAAAGTCCCGCCATGTCAGGTTCTAGAATATACTTTGGCATGAACTTAGAATTTTCATTCACCTTTGCAGTAAATGGTAGTATTAATTCCCTGCAAGGCTGCTGTATTCCAGCGCTGATAAACTTGTTGTAAATCAACTCAACACGCTGAGTTTTTTCCAATGAAAAAGATGAAATTAACCCATCTGCTAAAACGGAAAGTACTTCCCTGTTTGGCTTGTCAACCAATGACCGGTAAGGTCCAGAAACATTAATTCCCTTTTTTACAAAGTGCTCGTGCCCATGCCGACCTAAAACAATAAGATTTACGCCAATCCCCGCATTGCTTGTTTTGTATTCGGCCATGATCTTCTCTGCCAATTTTATGGCATTGGCATTGAATGTTCCACAAAGGCTTCCGTTGGCAGTAAATATCACAAGCGTCACATTCGAAAGTTTGACAGGCGTTTTGGCAAGGGGAATATTCTGCACAATCTCCTTGTCTGCCGCCAAATTCGAAACCATATCGAACAGCTTAGTGCTGTAAGGCCGAATTCTAAAGATGGAATCCTGTGCCTTTTTTAGCTTGGCTGCGGACACCATTTTCATAGCGCTGGTTATCTTTTTTGTGGAAGTAACCGACGTAATTCTACTTCTGATCTCCTTTAGAGATGGCATCCTTCATCAATTATTTAGAAAATCGTTTAGCAACATCTGTAGCAACGTCTGTCAATATTTTGGCAAGGTCGTCGTTTATAATACCGCTTTGTAAGGGTGCGAGCACCGAATCGTTATATTTTGAATCAAGCAACTCAAAAAGTGACAACTCGAACTCCTTCACTCGTTCGGCGGGCACATCCTTCAATAGCCCCTTTGTACCGCAGAAAATAATAGCAATCTGCTTTCCAACTGGCATTGTAGCGTGAAGCCCTTGCTTTAGAATTTCAACATTTTTAGCCCCTTTATCCAAAATTGCCTTTGTTCCGGGGTCAAGGTCACTGCCAAACTTCGAAAAGGCCTCCAGCTCTCTGTATTGTGCCTGGTCGAGTTTTAAGGTGCCAGCAATTTTTTTCATCGATTTCAACTGGGCGTTTCCGCCAACTCGAGAAACAGAGATTCCAACATTAATTGCCGGTCTGATTCCTGCATTAAAAAGATTTGACTCAAGAAAAATCTGGCCGTCGGTAATGGAGATTACATTTGTTGGAATGTAGGCAGAAACGTCACCAGCCTGTGTTTCAATAATGGGTAATGCCGTAAGTGATCCTCCGCCCTTAACCATCCGACGAATTGATTCTGGTAAGTCATTCATCTGGATGGCGATATCATCAGATTTAATTATTTTTGCTGACCGCTCGAGAAGGCGGCTATGTAAATAAAAGATATCGCCAGGGTATGCCTCACGTCCGGGAGGACGACGGAGTAGTAACGAAACTTCACGATAAGCAACAGCCTGCTTAGAAAGATCATCATAAACAACCAGTGCGTGTAGACCTGAGTCTCTAAAAAACTCGCCAATTGCAGCACCCGCAAATGGGGCATAGAACTGCAATGCCGCGGGATCAGAGGCCGGAGCAGCAACAATAATAGTATACTTTAAGGCGTCATGCTCCTCAAGAGTTTTTACGATGTTAACAACGGTGCTGTTTTTTTGACCTATTGCAACGTAGATGCAGTAAACAGGGTCGCCATTTTCAAAGTATTGCCTCTGATTTAAAATAGTATCAATGGCAATTGTGGTCTTGCCTGTTTGCCGGTCCCCAATAATAAGTTCGCGCTGCCCCCGCCCAATTGGGAACATGGCATCGATTGCAATCAAGCCTGTTTGCAGAGGCTCATTCACCGGTTGTCTAAAAATAACACCCGGGGCCTTACGCTCTAGCGGCATTTCGTAGAGCTTTCCGGCAATTGGTCCTTTCCCATCTATGGGTTGGCCGATGGTATTTACCACACGTCCGAGCAATCCTTCTCCCACATGAATAGAGGCGATTCGACCGGTTCCTTTTGCAGTAAAGCCCTCCTTGATTTCTTCGGAAGAACCCAGCAGCACAACCCCAATATTGTCTTCTTCGAGGTTAAGAACGATACCCATAATACCATTTTCAAACTCAATGAGCTCATTTGATCGCACGTTGGTCAGCCCATAGAGACGAGCAATGCCATCACCCACCTGCAGCACTCTTCCAATTTCCTCAAATTGGCTATCTGCCTTTAAACCGGCTAACTCCATTTTAAGGATTTCGGCTATTTCCCCTGGCTTAATATCGGCCATATTGCTTTTTTGTTAAATTAATTACTCTAGTTTGCCTCAAGTATCCTATTTTTCAGACGCTTCAACTTGGTTGCAATACTTGCATCTAACATAATATCGTTCAGGGCAAGAGTAAAACCACCAATTAATTCAGGCTTTGTTATAAAGTCCAGCTCAACTGTGCCAACCAGCAACTTCTTTAAATTGATGATAATACTTTTGCGCTCCTCTTCGTCCATCACCACCGCAGAGGAAAACGCTACTTTCACAATTCCTGCGGATTTTCGATAAATTAAAAAGTAGGAAATCAATATGTTTTTCAGAAAGACCTCCCGTTTTTTCTCCACAAGAAACTTCAAAAATCGAAGTGACACCATTGAAACTTTCCCCGTAAAGATTTTCTCAACAATGCCAGATTTCATTGAGGGAAAGATAACGGGAGAACTAAAGAGTTCCTGTAGTTCAGGGGTTGCATTTAGCACTGAATAAACTTTTACCATATCGCCATACACCACATCGGTTGCATGTTGGTCAACAGAATACTCATGCAGAGCACGAGCGTATTTTACAAAAAGACGACTTTGGTTCATTTTTGTCAGCTTAGCTTAATGTCTTTCAGCAGCTCGTTGATCAGTTTTTCCTGCTCGGTGTTATTTGCAAGTTCCTTTTTTAAAAGTTGCTCGGCAATATCAATAGAAAGAAGGGCCGCTTGGCGCTTTAAATCAGCCATCGCCTTCTCCTTTTCTTGCTGAATCATAATTTTGGCAAGCTCCATCTGCTTTCGCGTCTCCTCTTGAGCCGCTGAACGAGCCTCCCCAATAATATTTTCTTTTAGCACGCGAGCTTCTTTCATTATTTCCTCCTGCTGAGCACGAGCGTTGGTCAAAACAAGACTTCCTTCCTTTTGCAACCGACCAAACTCTTCCCTTGCTTTTTGTGCCGATTCAAGGGAATGCTTTATGGTTTCCTCCCTGCTCGTTAGGGCACGAAGAACGCTTGGCCAAGCATATTTTTGGAGGATAAAGTAAACAATTGCAAAAGACAATACCATCCAAAAAATCAAGCTGAAGTCGGGTATTAGTAGTCCCATATTACGACTGTTTACCTTTTAGAGAATGAGCGCTAAAAATGAAATAATAATGGCGAAGAAAGATACACCCTCAACCAACGCGGCACCAAGAATCATGTTCGAACGAATATCCCCAATTGCTTCTGGTTGACGGGCAATAGCCTCAAGAGCAGAACCACCAATTAGTCCGATTCCGATACCTGCACCAACAGCAGCCAGACCAGCACCTATTGCGCCACCCAACTTTGCTAAACCAATACCTGTAGAGGCTGCCTGAAGAATAATGCCTAATGTTACCATGTTCGTTATTTTTTTTAGGTTAAACTATTTATTGTGATGCCTCAACTCTACTTTAGCCATACCAAAATAGATAGCGGAAAGCATTGTAAACACATACGCTTGAATAAAAGCAACAAGCAACTCCAGCAAAGTCATAAATACGGTAAATGCTATAGTGAAAACAGAAAAACCGTACCCTGCCACTGCTGACATTTGCCCAAAAATGAAGATAAGTGAAAAGAAAACAATTGCCACCATATGTCCAGCCAGAATATTTGCAAATAAACGAATCATCAAGATGATTGGCTTTGTGAATACGCTTGTAATTTCAACTAATGGCATCAATGGAATTGGATATTTTAAAAACCAAGGGATTTCCGGATTGTTGAAAATTTCTACCCAGTAATCCTTATTGGTGCTTATTGTGGTAATAATAAAAATAAGCACAGCCAAAACCATTGTTATTGCAATATTTCCCGTCACGTTTGCACCACCTGGAAATACAGGTATAATTCCTAAAAGATTTGAAAACCAAATAAAGAAGAATACTGTTAACAGCAATGGCATGAACTTATTATATCTTTCCACACCGATTGAAGGGATTGCTATTTCATCGCGAACAAAGATTATGATTGGTTCAAAAAGATTCTGTATCCCATGCGGTGCTGTATCTGGATTTTTTTTATACCGGTTAGCAATGGTTAAAAATACCACAAGCATTATCGCCGAAATAACGAATAGGGATACCACGTTCTTTGAAATCGAAAAATCGAGGGGTCTCGACTCTTTGGTGGCACCATTAGCACCAACTACTGATTCAACCAACTTTCCTTGGTACACCCCCTTTTCGCTGATGTGAAAGCTTCCGTATTTTCCAGAATGAAGTTGCGATGAGAGAAAAAAACAAAATCCGCTATGTTTTGAGTAAAGCATGATTGGTAGCGGAATGGTTATTTTTTTACTACCAATGTCGGTAATATGCCATTGGTACGAATCCTGAATGTGCTCCATCACAAAATCACCCGGCAGGAATTTTTTTGTGGATTCAGTTCCGTTTTCTTGACACATCGCTGGCACGAAAAGGGCCAAGAAGGTAAGTGTTCCTAATAGTTTCTTAAAACCAATCACGATATTTTTTTGGGCGAAATTTAATTCTTTTTCTTGGTATGTGCCTCCGATTTTTGAAGTAATATGAAAATGTCAAAGATTAGAAAAGCTAAATACAAAATTGACAGAGAGATAAGAAATGGTACTGCTTGAACTTTTATCAGAAAAACGTAAGTTGCCATAAGTAGAATCATTAGAAACATTTTCAATGTGCTGAAAAGGAGAAATCTATTTAAAAAAAGGCTAGGGTGACCGCTCATGGCTTTGCCAAGAACCCGTTGGCTAATAAAAGAATAGGCGGAAAACAAAAACAGGAGAAAGGGAAAGAATGTAAAATATGAGCGAGGTGAAATAAAAACAAAAATAACAATAGCCGCAAGCGCTATCGCTCCAACGAACATAAAGAGTTTATAATCCTGACCCGAAAAAAATTGTTTCTTCATTTCTATATTATGGTTAGAAGAAAATTCTGCTCATCTTTTAAAAAAGAATATTGGGTGCATGAGTAACAAGATAAGCGGGTGAGGCATTAATGCCTCACCCGCTTATGAAATTGTGACACCCTACATAGTGTCATTTTCTTTTTTGGATATTTCCCCTGTAAAGATATTTTGAGCAACATCGGTGTCGGTCATATTACAGTATCCAGTAAACCTTGAGCCGGGTTCCACTGAAAATTTCCCTGTTGTAATATCTCCAATAACACGACTTGAAGATTTAAGTGCAAGAAGGTCGACAACAGAAATCTTGCCCTCAACCGACCCGGATACATCAGCATTCTTGCAAGAAATTTCTCCTTTAATACGTCCTGTTTCGCCCACTACAACTTTCCCTTTTGTTGTTATGTTCCCAGTCAGAATGCCATCAATTCGAAGATCACCGTTTGAATTGATGTCTCCTGTTATTTCAGTTCCACCACCAATTAAGTTGATGTTTGCAGAGATTGTTTCTGTTTCGTTGTACTTAGCCATAGCAATGAAATTAATGAGTCTTTTAATCGTGACAAATATAAAAAAATTGAACGGTACCTAATAATAAAAATTACGAGGTAACTTGCAGAAAGAGGTAAACCCAAGCGATATCTACGAATGAATGGCTTGTTAGTTTCCCTTCACCCTCTATTTTTTCGTCTTCGTCACTCATATTTGGCGATTCCATATCGTCTGCATCACCTTCGTCAACATCATCAAGCCAAACATTTCTGGGAAATTCCGGTCCCTTATTTCTCAAAATAAAGGCAAGAACAAATCCAGCTGCACCTCCAAACAAGTGGCCTTCCCACGAAATTTCAGGAAAAATGGGCAACAACCCCCAAACCATACCGCCATACTCAAGCACGACAATGAGTGAAACTGCCAGTAGTCGAACATTCTGCCGAATCAGCCCACTAAAGAAAAGAAACGACGCTAAGCCATATACCACTCCAGATGCCCCAACGTGGTATGCTTCTCTACCATAAAACCAAGTTAAGGCTCCTCCAGCAAGCCAACAGCCGACCAACACTATAATACCAAGATCCTTGTAGAAATAGAATACCCCCGTAAGCAAAACAAAAAATGCAATGCTATTGGAAGCAAGATGGCTCCAGCTTGCATGAATAAATGGAGAAGTTAAAATTCCAATTGCACCATGCAGATCTCGTGGCAATATGCCAAACTTGTAGCCAACAAAAAGACCGTTTTGCTCCAATATAAAAATCAAAAAAAATGAAAAGATGAACATAAATGGGATTACTGAACTTAACAATAATCGCTTAGGAGAATTATCCATATGTATGCAATCTTTCTGCTACGATCAACAAACAGTTTATTTTCATTACCTCGACATTGTTTCTCTTCTTAAAAACAGATACCCTAAGCCACTATTATTAATTAATTGAAGGTGAAATCAAAGCCTAAGAGATTTCTCCTTTGGGGTCTGCATTATATTCATTTTTAAATTCATAAAAAAGCGCAAAAGAACAAATAGCTTGCAATTGTTACAAGCTATATTTCAATCAAGAACATGTTTTCTAACCACCAAACTCCGTTTTTGTAACAGGGTAAATAACAAATCGTTAAAAAAAGTACCGCGCTAAATACCACAACATTCGAACCGAATACTTTTTTTTACTAGCCAAATAAATATGTTAATTATTCTGAACAATTACATTAAGTTAATTCGTCAATGACTTGTTAATTAAATTTATATCGCCAGTGAATACTCCTTTAATTGTAGAAACCCATAGAGTACCTTCAGCATCTTCAAACAAGTAGAATACACGGTCATTGGTTATTCCCTCCTTCATCCCAAACTTATGCCATTTGCCTAGTTTGTAATACGATAGCCCAAGTCGGCTCCTTTCCTTTAAACTTCCACCACACCAAATTCCGCCGAACCTATCGGCAAGCAAACAATCAACAGAATACTTTCCAATTTCAGGGAAAGAATAAGTATGAAATTGCCCATTGTTCAACATTGTTATTCCGCCAGATTGATTATCGTAATAACCGCCAAACCACATTCGGCCAAGATAATCCTCCACAATTGTCCCAACGCAGTTGTCAACTAAACCATCATTCATGGTATAGGTGTGCCACTTTAGGCCATCATAAACACTAATACCTTGGTTGTCAAATTTTCCACCAGCCCAAATGTAGTTGCGGGTATCTTCATACAGGATAGTCGCCTCCGGTATTATATAAGCATCTTCAAACCCATGAAATCGTCCTTCGGAGTACTGACAAATTCCCGATTCGGTGGCGATCCAAATTCGACTGTCTCTATCTACCAAAATATCATTAATCTTAATGTCGGGCAAGCCATAATTTTCACCAATTGTAGTCCAGCCGGTATCGTTTTTCTGCAATATTCCGCCAAAGGTTGCCACCCATATTTCATTTTTCGGAATTTCGCAAATCTTGTTTATAACTGGAAATGCAGAGTAGTTTTTTATCGACCAGGTTGTCCATTTTGAATGCCTATAGTTTGCGAGAACAATGGCATTGGATTGTTGAGATGAAATGCCACCCACCCAAATAGATCCATCCGTGGCTACCATTACTTTTTGATATGTAGCCACCGGTAAACCATCGTCCGTTGTGAAAAACTTTACCTCGCTACCCTTCTCCATTACGACCCCTCCTTGGCCATATCCATCGCCTGTTGCAAACCAGAGCACGGAGTCGGTAGTTTCACAAGCAGAAAATACGAGAAATTTAAAGGCGGTTTCTGGTTTAAATAAATTCTGAGCAAACCCTGATCTGAAAGAAAATAAAAATAAAGTAAGAAGGTAAAAGCGATACATACCTACAGTTTTATACCAACCACTAATATATCGTCTATCTGCTCGTTGCTACCTTTCCATTGTAGAAAAACATCCTCGAGTAATGCTGGTTGATCATAAATCTTAGAATTACTAATATCGAGCAATGTGTTTACGAAGTTTTGACGCATAAATTTTTTTCTATTCGCCCCGCCAAACTGGTCGATAAAGCCATCGGAAAAAAGGTAAATGATATCATTCGATTTCAGCTGAACCTGATGACTCGTGAAGTGTCTATTCAGTTTTCTGATAGAAATGCCAATTGAACAAGAATCCGGTTTGATCTCAAATGTTTTCCCGTCTCTTATATAAACAAGGGGGCTTAATGCGCCACTATATTCGAGCATTAAGGTTGTGGTGTCGAGCGAACAAAAAGCAATATCCATTCCATCCTTAAGAACAAGGTCCTCTTCATCCTTCCGTAATGAAACACGTATTTGGTCATTCAGGTATTCCAAAATGTCAGCCGGCCGAGTAATGCCATTTTCATTCACGGCACGATTAATCAGGTCATAGCCAACAATACTCATAAATGCACCAGGTACGCCATGGCCTGTGCAGTCAGCTACCGCAAAAAGAATTTTATTATCACGCCGACCAAACCAATAAAAGTCTCCGGATACGATATCTTTGGGTTTAAGGTATATAAACGACTGCTTGAATAGTTCGGTGATTACCTTGGCCGGAGGAAGAATTGCCTTTTGTATTTGCTCAGCATATTTTATACTATCGGTAATCTTGTTTATGTAGTCCTCAATTATACGATACGCCTCCTCAAGGTGCTTGTTTTTCTGACTGATACTGTTCCTTTGCTTTTCAATCTCCTCCTTTTGTGCAAGAGTTTCCTCTTTCTGCATACTGAGCGCAAGGTTGATTTCTTCTATCTCCTGCTTTTGTCCTTGCAGCCTAAGTGCAGCACGTCGTTTGATTCTGAAGGCATTATAGACCAACGTGACAAGAAGAAGCGCCATAACAATTCCAACAATCAGACTAACTGTAATAACCCCCTGGCGCTTTATCTCCTTGTCCTGAATTTCCTGATTTTTCCGTAAGAGCTGATTTTCCTTTTCTGCCTTCTCTGTTTTATAAAGTGTTTGAAGCAGCGTTATACTCCTTTGCGCTTTTTCGTTGAGGATTGAATCCTTATAAAACATTGCCGTGTGAAAATAGCGTAGCGCTTTGACTGGGTCTTGGCGTTTTTCTTCTAGCACCGACAACAACTGGTAGACCTGCTGCAATTCCCACTTCGCGCCAATATCACGAGCCTTTCTCTGTCCCTCAAACAGAGAAAGAGATGCCTGATCGAGGTACCCAAGGGCAAGTTTTGCTTTGCCAATGTTAATGTAGCTATCCGCTATAAACTTCTTATCGCTCAAAATTTTGTCAATGGACAGTGCTTTTTGATAATAATCGAGTGCAGTAAGGTAGTCACCAACGTTAAAGTATGTATTTCCAACACCATTGTAACATATAGCCAAGCCTTTTAGGCTGTTAATGCTCTTATTTATCTTTAAAGATTCAAAATAGTAGGAACGTGCGGATTTTTGATCACCCTTATATTCATATACCTCACCTATATTATTCAGGTTTATTGCAATACCAAGTTGGTTATTTTCACTTTTGGCGATTTTCAATGCTCGAACAAACATTTCTAGGGCACCCTCGTAGTTCTTGTTAAGGTTGTAAATGTTTCCAAGGCTATTTAACGAAATAGAAATACTATACTGATCACCGACCTCTTCAGCATAGTTGAGTGCTTTGTGGTGGTAAAAAGCGCCTAATGAAAATTCATCCATTCGACGATATACAACTCCAATATTATTGTAAATTTTTGCTAAAAGGTGTTTATCCTGAAGCCGTTCAGCTATTTCCAATGCTTTATTATGAAAATCCAAAGCATTATCGTAACTTGAAATATCACGGTAGTAAACGCCATAAAGATCATAAGCATACGCTGTGAGAACGGGGTTTTTAATTTTTTTTGCAGTATTAATAGCCTCTTGCAGATAGAGACGTACATCACCAAATTGCTGTGGTGTCTTAATAAGTTTTTCAGAAATTTTGAGAAGAAGTTGCACCTTTGTGCTATCATCGTTGGGCGAAAGCGAAAGCTGCATATAGAGAGAATCAATCTCTTTAATGGGTTCCGCCGAATACAATCTACCTACACCTAAATAAAAAGTGCAAAAAATAGTATAGATAATTAGTTTTGTAGTGATTTTCATGGGTGATTTTACACAACTTGCAAGATAATAACTTTTACAGTCCAATGCGTGAAAATAAACAGTTTTCGTTAAGGATGCTGCCTGCTTCTACCTGGCGAGCGTTTCAGAATATTCTCAAATGGGCAATTCCTTCAATAATTGCATTTATTACCATACTTATCTTGCTTGGTGCAATTTTTCAACAAAGAGTTATCATCTGGGTAACCAACAATATCAAGAATGAAATTGCGATTCCAGTTAATGTGGCCAATATAAAATTTTCACTAATTGAAAACTTTCCCAATGCCTCAGCAATACTAAGTGATTTTGTAGCCTATTATCCTGACGTTTCTCACCCCGATACTCTAATAAGTGTCAATAAAATTTACCTGAATATAAATATCCTTTCGCTGCTAAAAGGAACGGTTTCAATTCGTAGTATCGATCTCAAAACAGGAAGTGCAAACTATATCGAAAACGCAAACGGCTCGGCGCCCTCGATTAAAATATGGAAAAGCAAGCTGTCCATTTCCAACACCCCTTTTAGCATAAGAAGCATATATGTAAAATCACTCGCTCTACGATATTGGAGAACGGGGGACGAAGCAAAAAAAGTCATTTTTGTTGATAAACTCAACTTCCACGGAGACGTGCTAAGTGACAGAATTCGGGGAAATGCAACCATCGGCATAACTGATTGTCACGTTGATTCAGGTTTTATAGATCAGGCAATTGACAACTCGGCAAAAATAAAACTCACCGGCGAGTATGTGTATCTTCAAGGTATATCGCTGAAAAATATAACCGTCATAACGACCAAAATAGAGGCACGTGGAACTCTTACTGTTCAAAACAAAGAAGGTAAAAACAGAGGTAAGTTTCAGTTCATAGTGCAAAAAACAGATCCGAAATTTATCCAACGCTTGGTCGGAATAAACAAGCTAAGTATCGGCACCCTCGGGCAGCAAAAGATAACCTTCAACGGAAATATTTTCGGACCCGGCCTCACCGATCTTCATTTTGTTGCCAATTGGGAAATACATGGTGGCATCATTAACATTAGCAACGATTTAACGATTAATAATATATCTTACAATGCCTATTTTGAAGGTAAAATTAATCACAATATTATTCATCCGCTGAAGATTACTTGTGATGACCTAATTTTCAACTTAAATGGAAAGTCTATTATTGGGAAGTTCTCTATTATTCCTCCAACTAAAACGGTTACCATAACTTCTCAGGGAGATATTTCACCCGCCATCCTAGCGCGTATACTTCATATTAACTCGCCTAATTTTTCAGGAGACAATATTAATTTTTCACTTTCATTAATATCAGATAATTTATTAATTAGTAAAGTAGTATATTCTGATCTGAATATAAAAGGATCAATAGATCTTAATAAACTAAATCTCCAATTAAATCATTTTAATCTGCATGATATTTCTGGCCGATTGGAAATTGGAGATACTCTATCGTTTAAAAATCTAAGCATTGACGGTGATTTAGGCAAGCTTAACCTTGACGGAATTATACCACACTGGAAACAATCCTTTCTATCTTCGACAAACCGCTCGCCGATTGAAATTATAGGAAGTGTGAAAAGTCCGCTACTCAACCTTGACCTCCCATCGTGGGGAATTAGCCAGGACAACAACAACACAATACCCGTCGAAGACACATTGGGAACCCCCCTGAAAATTGGACAGATAAAGCTGGACTTTTTTGCCAACAATTTTATTATTTACCGACTTAGGGGTGATAATGCTCGAGGAACCTTAACCTATATTCCAGGAGAGTTATTTTCCATTGCTAACACATCGCTGAATTCGTTTGGTGGACAAATAAATTTTTCACTTGTAAATAGGCTAAAGGCGAAAACTACTCCTATATCTATTGAGGGGAATATCGAAAAGGTTGATATCGATAGTCTCTTTAACGCCTTCAACAATTTTAACCAAAAGTTTATAACATCTGAAAACATTTCGGGAAAGATCACGCTTGATTTTCATCTGTTGGGGGAAATGCAAAAGGGTACCTTGCTTAACGACAGCCTTCACTGCATAACCAATTTAGCTATTGAGAATGGTGTTTTGAAACATTTTGAACCGCTAAAAAAACTATCTAAATTTATTAGCCTAAAGGAATTGGAGACCATAAAATTTCAAAAGCTTACAAACGCCATTCACATTGATAAAGGAATAATTACAATTCCAAAAATGTATGTTGAAAATAGTGCCCTCAACCTGAGTGTTTCTGGCACGCACGAACTTAGGGGCACCTTTGATTACCGGCTACAACTTAGGCTGAGCGACGTGCTGTGGCGTAAAAAAAAGGAATCGTCCACTTTTCGTCCAGACTTAGGAATTGTTGAGCAAAAAGAAACGAGTGGTGGTTCCGTTTATTTAAGGCTTTTTGGAAATATCGACAGCTACAAAGTTGTCTACGACAAGAAAATGGCAATAGAATTGCTCAGCAACAAGCTGAAGGACGAAGGGGCTGAACTTATTAATATTTTCAAGTCCAATAAAAAGACTACTAAACAAGAGTCACAAAGCAAGAAGAACAGCAAATTTGTGATCAAAGAGGAGATAACCAACCCAAATCAAAATGTGGAAAGCGATACCTCGCAAGCTGCTCCCCTAAAGAAAAATTCCGGGTTTAAAATTGACTGGGACTAAACTTGCACCGGATGATAATATGTGGGGATTATTTTCGTTATTGTTTTTCACAACAATAAATGGCCCATGATAAAATTTTACAGCAAAAAGTTTAGAATAAAGATATTAATCCTGTTCGTTCTCACAATTATAGCCATATCTTCTTTATGGGTTACCCGCGATCTTGTTCACAGTTTAGCCGTTGAAGAAAAAAAGAAAATTGATTTATGGGCGGCGGCCACAGAAGAACTAGCAAATCAGCAGGGGGAAGAGAATATGGACTTTTCTTTTGTATTCCGTGTACTGGAGGAAAACAACACCGTTCCAGTAGTGCTTACCACTCAAAAACGAGAAATTGTAGCATTTCGAAATGTTGATTCAGCAAAAATTTCCACCCCCAAGCGCGCGAAACAGCTGCTGGACATCATGGAAAAAAATCACAAGCCTATTGTTGTTAATTTGCCAAACAATGAAATAAATTTGGTTTTTTATGAAGATTCAAATATCCTAAAGAAACTTTATTACTTTCCAATTGTTCTGCTGTCCGTCTTGTTTCTATTTATTCTAGCTGCCTACATTGCCTTTTCCTCAATCCGAAATTCTGAGCAAAACCTTGTGTGGGTAGGTTTGGCAAAAGAAACAGCACATCAACTTGGAACTCCTACTTCCTCTCTCCTCGCATGGCTTGAAGTTCTTAAAAATCAGGATATTCCGCCAGCATATCTTGATGAACTCGAAAAAGATATTCATCGACTAGAAAAAATAACCGACAGGTTTTCAAAAATCGGCTCAGCACCTTCACTAAAACCTGTTAACCTAGTAGAACAAATCAACCAAATTATCAGCTATTTAGATAAAAGAGTCTCAAGTAATATTACGTTTATTAAAGAATATAACGCTCACGATGAGATATATATAAATATTAACGATTCCTTGTTTGAGTGGGTTATTGAGAATATTGTAAAAAATGCAATTGATGCTATGCAAGGAAAAGGAACCATTTCCTTTAAGGTGAGGGACGATATTCAGGTGGCCTATGTTGACATTACCGACCAGGGGAAAGGAATACCCAAAAAAATAGCGAAGACCATTTTCAAGCCTGGCTTTACCACTAAGGTTAGAGGCTGGGGGTTGGGGCTTTCATTATCGAAGCGCATAATTGAGGATTATCACAAGGGGAAAATTTTTGTTCTCAACTCTGATGCAGTAAGGGGCACCACATTTCGCATTGTTCTTAAAAAATAGTTCGCTACGACATACCAAAACAAAAGCGGAGTACCCTAAGAGCACTCCGCTTTTGTTGCTATATAAAATCAAATTACTTGTTTAAAAGCTTCTTGTAACGAGCAGTATCATCAACAATTGCGATCGATTTAGAAAGTTGGCTATCGAACTTGAAAATTGCAGGATAGGTTCCCTTCTGGAAATAATATCTCCGAACAATTTCGTCGGTTAAGAAGTAGGCAAAATCTTCACGGTTTTCCTTAACTAGCTCGGGAATTCCACGTGAAATATCCTCGCGCAGGTTGCGAACCTTACCATCGAGCACAGCCCCATTTTTATCTTTTTTTACCAGTGAATCGAGCCGATCTAATAGTGCCTCCTGTTCTGTTTTATAGGTAAAACCGCTTTTAACCAAATATTGAATAAAGCCATTAATAAGGGTATCGCTAACAACAAAATTTGCTGGAGCTGGTATTGAAGAATGAGAGCGATAGTAAATATTCGCAAAATCGAAAAACCGATTCTCGGAATAGGCCTTAACACAGACACGGCTCAGCGTGTCTGAACTAAGTGCAACATCAGGTGAAATTCCACCCCCATTGTACACCGTTCTGCCATCTCTAGTTTTAAATGCACGTATCAAAGAATCTGGAATATGCCCAACGCTTCCATCTGGATTACGATGTGAGTAATCAATTGCCTGAATACACCTGCCGCTTGGAATATAGTACTTGGCCGTGGTGACTTTCAACTGACCGCCATAACTTAACTTCCGTGTTGTTTGTACCAATCCCTTTCCAAATGTTTTAGTCCCAACAATAACGGCCCTATCCATATCTTGAAGTGATCCCGACACAATTTCACTTGCAGAAGCGCTGCTGCTATTAACAAGTAGCACTAGCGGCATTAGTGTATCAATTGGTTGATCGTTAGTTATATACTTTGTGTCAAATTGGGTCGCTTTACCGTGAGTAAAAACCACAAGTTGATTTTTAGGAACAAAGAAATTTACGATTTTCACCGCTTCATCAAGAATCCCACCGGGATTTCCGCGAAGGTCTAGAATTAACTTCTTTGCACCCTGGCTACGTAAATCCAGAATAGCAGCCCTTAACTCGTCCGAACACCCAACCGTAAAGCTAGATAAACGGGCATAGCCAACCCCCTGCTGAACTATGCCATAATAAGGCACGCTCGGCATTTTAATTCTTTCGCGAACAACATTCTTGGTGAATACTGAGTCGGAATAGTCATCGCGCAAGGTTAATTTAACTACTGAACCTGGATCGCCTTTTAAGTGACTACTAATCGCCTCCACCTCCATCTTCTCAACAGGAGTTCCGTCGATGCTGGTAATTACATCGCCCACCCTAATTCCTGATTTCTGCGCAGGTGATCCTTCATAAATTTCCATAATTTGAGCCCCCTTACCATTCTTTCTAATCAACGCACCAATTCCGCCATACTTACCAGTAGTAAGAAAATCAAAGTCGGCTTTCTCTGATTCGGGGATATATTCAGTATAGGGGTCTAATGATGCCAGCATAGCATTAATGCCAGTTGTCACCAACTTTTCAGGATCAATATTATCCACGTAAAAGATATCTAGCTCCCGAAAGAGCGTAAAAAAGATATCCAAACTTTTCGACATTTTGAAATCATCGGAAGTGAAGGCAACTGTTCCAAACATTGTTAATCCAACAATGATGGTGATGGAGCTGGCAACGAGAATTTTTTTCAAACGGTTCATCAGAAAATATTTTTAAGTTCATCTATGATTCTGTTCCATTAAAGAAATTTTTCAAAATTCTAAGCGACGAAAAACCTATCAGCAAGGAGTAAAGAAAAATTAAATTTCTGGCGGAAACTAAGGTACCGGATCATAACCATGTCCGCCCCACGGATTACATGATACAATTCGTTTTAACGACAACCACAAGCCCTTTAATGGTCCATGTTTGCGTAGCGCTTCAATAGAATAGGCAGAGCAAGTTGGCGTATACCTACACACAGGAGGTAAATAGGGGGAAATAGCAAGCTGGTAAAACCTAATGGGTAATATCAGAAGGGCAATCAATAATCTTCTCATTTTTAATCCTTTTTACCATATCTTCTAATAAATGTTGGATGGACGAGGATATCTCAGAAAAACTTAATTCCTCAGAGCCGGCATATATAAGCATAAATGTAACCTTTTTGTTCATTTGCTCCAATTCATCATAAATGCGGGGCTTAATCAGGCGATAGGCCTCTCTCATGCGTCGTTTGAGCAGATTGCGTTTAACCGCTCGTTTAAAGCGCTTTTTGGGCACAGAAAATGCAACTTGAGCCCAATCTGGAATAGAGTTTTCTTCAACAACAATATAAACCAGCCTAACCGGGAAGATAAATAGAGATTTGCCTCTTGAGAAAAGGCTCAGAATTGCTTTTTCACTCGTTAATCGTTCTTGTTTAGATAAGGAATATAGCTTCATAAAAAATGGGGGAACAATTCCCCCTGCGCTATTTAGAACCGTTTTCCTTGTTAAATTTTTTGATGAAATGCTCAAGCGCCATTGTCATGGATGGATGCTCTGAGGTGGGCGACTGAATATCCAGCCTTAGCCCAGAGTCTTTTACAGCCTTTGCCGTAGTAGGACCAAATGATGCAATTTTCATCTCGTTCTGCTTGAACTCAGGAAAATTTTGGAAAAGAGATGTGATACCGCTCGGGCTATAAAAGACGATAATGTCATAGTTAAGCAATGAAACTTCAGAAAGATTGCTGCTCACCGTTTTATACAATATGGCCTTGGTATATTTAATTTTATCCTTGTCAAGAGCCTTGGGAATTTCGGGCTTATGGATATCACTAAGCGGAAGAAGAAACTGCTCCTCACGATGCTTAAGAATATCGCTCATTAGATCCTTAAATGTGCCATCACCGTAAAATATTTTACGCTTCCGATAAACAATATACTTTTGAAGATAAAAGGCTATTGCTTCAGAAATGCAAAAATACTTCATCGTTTCTGGTATCGTCACCCTCATCTCTTCGGAAATTCGGAAGAAATGATCAATGGCCGTTCTGCTGGTAAAGATAACCGCAGAAATTGCCTGGAAATCGATTTTTTGCTTTCGTACCTCCTTTGCGGGAACGCCTTCAATCTGAATGAATGGCTTAAAATCAATCTTCAGATTATAGCGTGTTGCTAACTCTAAAAAAGGAGATTTGTCGTTCTGTGGCTCAGGCTGTGAGACCAAAATTTTTTTGATTTTCAAGGCCGTATTATTTAAGGATTAGGCAATAATAACTAACCTTTTGAAGCCAAAATAAAGACCTGCTAAAGGCAAAACTTCAAGGGCACAAAAGTATAAAATCCAATAGAAAATAGAAAATCTGTTACGAATAAAAAGCTGAAAAGATCTTATCGTCCTAAATATCAGCACTATTAAAGAAAGAGAGATTCCGATAAGTATTGGCAAAACTTGCTCGTTTGATGGCAAATAGATCGACAAAAACACTGATATTATTACAATTAGTGTAATAATGAAATTATAAATAAAAAGATTGTAGTCGTGGAGTTGAAAATATTCTTGCTCGTTGCTAATTAAGCGAATTAACGAGCCAACAATATTTCTATAAAACATATAAACGGCAGTTACTGCTATCAAATATCCGAAAGAACTTAGTGAGGCTGTAAAATTCAGATCAAACAGGTGCAAAAAATTAAATGCAAGGAGGCTTATCCCCATCAAGAGTATCGAATATGTAATTATCTTAATTTGAGAATACTGACTCATCTTGCTGGAATAAAATCGCACAGCCTCCCGTGAATTGAGCGCACCAGCAACAATTAAGGCGAAAAACTTTCCGTAGAAGAGCTTAAAGGAAGCAAAACCAACAACCACTAGAAATATTATGGAGAAAAACCATCCATCATGGAGGCCATTTTGCTGAATAGTTTTAATGGGGCCGATGACGCCACGCTCGTCTTTTTGCTCTAAAAATACTGTCTGGCTGAATGGCCCAAAATTATAACAATCTTGGCGTGATGTAAAAACGGAAAGTTTGAATCGAGTGACTAGGCTTGAGTCCACCAAATTTATAGCGCGAGAGTTAATGCCTTCCGCTGATAAATGCCTTGAGTAAAGAAAGGTCGAATCAACAGGATCCTTGGCACTGATGGCAACACTGGTTGAGCTTTCACTCTGTGCCAATGTTTTTTTAACATATACTTGCCGAATCGCTGTACCAGAATCAAGCCTCGTTGCTTGCGTTGAAGGTTTGGAACTGTCGGAAGAGACAACATGAACACTATCTGAGGAGACAACATGAATAATGGAGTCCCGGCTGTGTGTTTTCACTAAAGTTGAATCCGACAGTTCGTGGCAAATTTTCATACTTCGGCTGTAAAGCAAATATCGCGCAAAGATAGCACGAAAACTGAAGAGTTATATCTTGCCCAGAATCTATTATCATGCCCCCTAGATGGGGCCGTTAGTTTTTAAGGAGATTATCAGAACATATTAACAATGAAAACCAACACAAAACACTGACATACAGTTACTTATGTAGTTTTCAATATTATGCTACTTATGAAAATGAGCATAGATTTTGGTGGCAATTGACTTATGAACAGTGCTTAAAAGTTCGTCGAGTGTTAGCAAACGAATTTTCTCAACCGACCCATATTTCTTTAAAAGCAAAAGTCGACTTTTCTCCCCCACTCCAGCAATCGTATCGAGTTCGCTGGTAAGAAACTTACCACTGCGTTTTTTCCTATGAAAAGAAATTCCAAATCGGTGTGCCTCATCACGAATTTGCATCAAAACCCTTAAAGCTTCAGAATTTTTATCGAGGTATAAAGGTGTTGGGTCAAATGGCACATAAATCTCCTCCAAGCGCTTTGCAAGTCCAAGAATTGGTACCTTGGTCTCCAACTCTAGCATAACCAAACTTTCGTATGCTGCCGAAAGTTGTCCTTTGCCTCCGTCTATTACCACCAAATCAGGTAGTGGCTGTTGCTCGTCTATAATGCGACGATATCTCCGATAAACAATCTCTTGCATAGAGGCAAAATCATTTGAACCCTCTACTGTTTTAATATTAAAATGTCGATAGTCACGCTTTGATGGCTTACCATCCAGAAAAACAACGCAGGAAGCAACAGGATTTGTTCCCTGCAAATTAGAGTTGTCAAAACACTCAATGTGGTGCGGCGGTTTTGGCAGGTGCAAACTTTGTTGAATCCTCTCTAGGAGAATTTCAGATCGTCGACCTGGATCAAGCCGATCTAGCATTTTGAGCTTCGTGGCATAATGTTCTCTACAGTTTTTTTCAGCAAGATCGAGCAACAACTTCTTATCTCCCTTTTGCGGAACAACAAATTTTATATTTGCAATCTCAACCTCTGCGGGTAAGAAAGGAACTACAATCTCCCCGCTCAGAAATTTATATCGAAGCAATACCTCCTCAAGTAAAAAAGCAAGTAGCTCTTCGCGCGTCTCATCAAGATTGGTTTTCAGTTCAAAAGTCTGTGATTGAACAACGCTTCCATTTACTACTCGAAAAAAACTAGCTATTGCGAAAGAGGATTCCTGAAAAACAAAAAACACATCAAGGTTAGAAAGCGTTGAACTTACCACCGTAGATTTAATTTGCCAATCGGATAGGTTCTCCAATCGAGTCTTATACTGCTGCGCCAGCTCAAATTTTCTTTGAAAAGAGGCCTCACTCATTAAACTTTTCATCTCTTTTACAACTTCAGACGAATTTCCCTTAAGTATTGATATAATTTGATTTATAGCCTCAGAATAAGTCTCCTTATCTTGTCGTCCCTCACATGGCCCCAAACAATTTCCTAAATGATACTCTAAGCAAACCTTATAGTTGCCATTACTAATTGTTTCCTCGGTTAACGGTAGTTTGCATGTTCTAATCTTATATAGCCCACGAAATAATTCAAGCAGACCCCTCAAGTTAAACGCAGATGTATAAGGTCCAAAATATCGCCATCCGGGAACAGCCTGCTTTCGCGTAATAAAAACACGAGGAAAATCTTCTTTTGTAACTACTATCCAGGGATAAGTTTTATCATCCTTAAGCAAAATATTATACCGAGGTTGAAACTTCTTAATAAGGGAGTTTTCAAGTAATAATGCATCTGATTCAGAGTTGACGAGCGTATGCCTTATCTCAGCAATCTTACTTACCAGAACACGAACTTTACCACTTTGATTGCCGCGATTGAAGTAGGATGAAACACGTTTACGCAAATCCTTTGCCTTGCCAATATATATAATCTTACCAGTATTATCGAAAAACTGATAAACACCAGGTAGGTGTGGAAGTGAATTAACAACAAGCCTTAATTCATCCGCAAGCATAGGTTAAGCGTAAATATTAATAAAACCAAAGTTTTTGGTAGAAAACAATCCGCGATCAGAAAGTTTAATTTCAGGAATAACAATCAATGCCATAAAAGAGAGAGTCATAAACGGGCTCCTTAATGGTGAGCCAAGTTTTCTAACGATAGTTTCTAGCTCATCATATTTATCTGCTGTATCAACAACAGATAGACTCGACATTAACCCAGCAATTGGGAGCTGCAGTAAATTAGCCGCATTGTCATGGTAAACGCAAAGGCCGCCTTTATGATCAATAATGGTATTTACAGCGCTTACAATATCTTCATCTTTCACGCCAACGCATATTATGTTGTGGCTGTCATGAGCAATGGTGGTAGCAATGGCGCCTTGAGATATCCCCATTCCTTTAATAAACCCAACACCAGGTGGGCTATTTTGATATCGATTTACTACAACAATCTTAAGAATGTCGTTTGCGGAGTTAGATATCAAGTTATTATTCTCAACAATGGGTGATCCGACAACCTCCTTGGTAACCAGTTCACCGTCCACGATCTGAATTGCCCTAACCTTGTCGGACTTTGCCGCCACAGCAATATCAATTGTAGTAATGCGACCCCTCTCAAACTTATTGGGCAAAGGAGACGACAATGACACCTTTGACTTGAACGGCAAAGCAGAATCCCAAACACAAGCACCATTTATATACGTTTGGGTAATATTAAAATCCTTCAGATTATCAACAACTATAAAATCAGCAGAATCCCCAACAGCCAAGAGGCCAACGGGTAATTTATAATGCAGAACCGGATTGACACAAGCAATTTTCAGAACCGTAAAGAGATCGTATCCTAAGGCCAAAGCACGTTTAACAGTTAAATTAATATGCCCATATTGAAAATCGTTTGGATGGCAATCGTCGGTGCAAAACATAAGCATTTCTGGGCTGTCAAGGATAAGTGGATGTAGTGCATTAAAATTTTTTGCAGCACTACCCTCCCTTATTAATATTTTCATTCCCAACGCAATCTTCGCTCGTGCCTCTTCCACGGTAAAACACTCATGATCGGTGGATATCCCAGCGGAAACATACTTCTCCAAATCAGCACCACCAACACCGGGAATATGCCCATCAACGGGTTTCCCAACCTCCTTAGCATGCCGCAACTTCGCCATAACTCGTTCATCGCCGGCTATCACCCCGGGGTAGTTCATCATCTCAGCCAAGAAATATATATCATCTCTTTTCAGCAACCGTCCAACTATATCCGAATCAAGTTCGGCACCAGATGTCTCAAAGAAAGTAGCCGGAACGCACGAGGGTACACCGAAAAAAAACTTAAGGGAACTTTCCTTTGCGTTTTCAATCATAAAATTGATGCCCTCCTCGCCAACCACATTTGCAATTTCATGCGGATCAGAAACAACAGCAACAGTACCATGCTGCACCGCCATGGCCCCAAAGCAAGAAGGCGAAACCATCGAACTTTCAACGTGAACGTGAGCATCAATAAAGCCGGGCAAAATATAGTTAACCCCTGGCCGTTCACCAGCCGAAACCAGAACAGACACAATCTTACCTGCATCAAAAACCACCTCTCCGTAGCCCACCTTGCCACCCGCAACATCTACGATATTGCCAACGATACTATTTTTCATGACCAATAATTATTGTTCCACGTGGAACCATTAAACCAATAAAAACGAAATGTTCCACGTGGAACTAGCGACCGAAGTAAACCAAAAGTACATTTATGTCAGATGGTGAAACACCAGGAATTCGACTTGCCTGCCCGATATCGGCAGGCCTTATTCGAGACAACTTCTGTCGTGCTTCTGTTGACATTGACTTCATTGACATGTAATCAAAGTCGGGGTTAATCTTAATGTGTTGAAGCCGCTTTTGCTTATCGGCAACTATTCGTTCACGCTCAATATATCCAGCATACTTAATTTGTATCTCAATTGCTTGTGAAACTTCGTTGTACAGCTCGCCGCATTTTTCCCTAAACAGAGAGAATCCATCAATAATTGATGATAAATCCTCGATTGTAACAGCGGGGCGAAGCAGGAATTCGACTGCCTTTCGAGCCTGAGGCGTCTCGGCACCGCCACGCGCAACAAGTATTGGGTTCACAAGATCAGGCCTTAAGCTAGAATTTCGCACCAGGGCCGCCCCTTCCTTTATTAAGTTCTGCTTGAGAACAAAGTGATGGTGTCGTTCTTCATCTACTAACCCAATTTCATATCCTCGTGGGGTTAGCCTATCATCGGCGTTATCCTGCCTTAGCAGTATCCTGAATTCTGCCCTACTAGTAAACATTCGATAAGGCTCATCAACACCCTTGCTGATCAAATCATCAATTAAAACACCAATATAAGCTTCGTCCCGTGAAAGAATAAACGCATCCTTCCCGTCACAAAAACGATTGGCGTTAATACCGGCAATTAATCCTTGGGCGGCAGCCTCCTCATATCCAGTGGTTCCATTTATCTGTCCAGCGAAGAATAAACCAGAAACCAACTTCGTTTCCAATGAATTCTTAAGTTGGGTTGGTTGAAAGAAATCATATTCAATAGCGTAACCTGGTCTAAATACTTTAACATTTTCAAACCCGGGAACACATTTCAATGCTTCAAGTTGAACCTCAAAAGGTAAAGAACTGCTAAAACCATTAAGGTAATACTCTATATTATCTCGACCTTCAGGTTCTAAAAACAACTGATGCTGATCCTTATCGTGAAAGGTGCGAACTTTATCCTCAATGCTTGGGCAGTAACGAGGTCCGATACTTTTAATAGTCCCATTAAATAGAGGGCTCTCCTCAAAGCGCGACTCTAAAATACGATGAACGGTTCTATTGGTATAAACAGTGTAACATGGTAACTGCTCTGAAACTGGTTCTACAACCTCAGAAAAAGAAAATTTCTCTGGAAACACATCACCATGCTGCTCTGTCAATTTACTATAATCAACAGAACGACCATCAATGCGCATAGGTGTTCCTGTTTTCATTCGACCTACCTCAAAGCCAATATTTATTAAATACTCTGATAATCCAAAAGAAGAAGGCTCACCAGCGCGTCCTCCTGTGACGTGAGTGCTTCCAACATATATTAATCCATTCAAGAAAGTTCCATTTGTAAGGACTACACTTTTAGCATAAATGGTTTGTCCAAGTGCTGTGACAACACCCAAAACCATATTGTTTTCAACAATAAGACCAGTTACGCTATCCTGCCAGAAAGAAAGATTCTCAACCTTTTCAAGTGCTTTCCTCCACTCAATAGAAAACTGAACCCGATCGCATTGCGCTCGTGGGCTCCACATGGCAGGTCCCTTACTCCTATTAAGCATCCTAAACTGAATACTCGTTTTATCTGTAATTAATCCGGTATAACCTCCCAATGCATCAATCTCTCGAACAATTTGGCCTTTTGCTATACCACCAATTGCAGGATTACAACTCATCTGTGCCATCTTGGTCATATCCATTGTAATTAACAATGTCTTACTACCAAGCTTAGATGCTGCTGCCGCTGCTTCACATCCAGCATGACCTGCTCCTACAACAATAACATCATATGAAAAATTCATTCGAATAGAATTTCAGATAATTATGCAAAACAGGAAAGAAACCTATTTGTTCTCAAATAAAACTAGATATTTATCTTCAAGAAAACGCATGTGCCGATTCTCAACATCTGATTTGTCATTATAGCCACAAAGATGAAGAACTCCATGAATAACCACTCGGTTAAGTTCTTCATCAAACAGAGATTGGAATAGTTTCGAATTTTCGAGAACGGTGTCTACGCTAATAAAGATATCACCAGAAAGAAAATTCTCAGTTGAATAATCAAACGTGATTACATCGGTATAATAATCATGCTTTAAATATTCTCTATTAATGCTGAGAAGATACTTATCAGAGCAAAAAATAAAATTGATATCACCAGAGCGTTTTTTCTCAATAGTTACAACCTGCTTAATCCAGGCCGTAAGAGCTCTTTTATGGGAAGGTGTATATGGTGTATCTTGGTTGAAATATTTTATAGCCACTTTACAAATTGAATTTCAACTCAACGGTTGAACCCTCCTGCTCAAATGAAACTGAATCGGAAAGATGTTGCATTAAAAAAACACCCCTACCGTGGATATTCTCAATATTCTCAGGTGTCGTGGGGTCAGGAACATTGTGGAAATCAAAACCGGGGCCTTGGTCCTTGATAGCAATTTTTAAAATATGACCATCAGAAAACACAGCAATTTCCACTTTCTTTTCTGATTTAAGTTTGTTTCCATGCACGATACCATTATTAACGGCCTCAACCGTAGCGATTAAAACTTTACCGTACAACTCAGAACTTAGTTGAAGTGCATCCGATATCTCATCGATCAGCCTTTCAACCATACAAATATTTTCAAGTCTTGAAGAAATTATTAACCGCTTCTCCATGAAATTAACATTTACTCATTTAAGAACGAATTAAAGGAAAAACGAGTTACTAAAAATACGAGTTTTTTTTAAAAAAACATCTCTTTTATCATTTTCTTAACCAAAGCTCAGGATCTAAGGGCTGATTTTCCTTCCATATTTCAAACCCGAGGAAACTACCGTTACGCAGATTTCCAATACTTTGACCTAAAGAAACGTGGTCGCCAGGTTTAACATAAACCTGGAATAAATTGTGATATACAGTCAAAAATTTTCCATGACGAACAATAACCGCATTATTTGAACCCAATATAGAGATAACCTTCTTAACCTCTCCATCGAAAATTGAAAAAACAACATTGCTTGTAGAACTCGTAATTTTCACTCCATTGCTTTTAATTTGAACATCCTTAAGAACAGGATGGTTATGCAAACCAAAACCTTCAACGATAATTCCATTTTCAATTGGAACAGGGAATTTTCCACGATTATCTTCAAACTTTGTGCTCAATCGAAGTGCATCAGAAGAATAAACAATCTTTCCTCCAACTGATGACTTCCTTCGTTCTTCAGCCAACAAACTTTCAATCTCCTTCTCAATTCTCAAGCTCTCCTGTGTTAGACGCCTCTGATCATCACGAAGCTGTTTGCTCTTCTTTTTAAGTTCACCTATAAGTTCAGTCACCCCATGCTCATCACTTTGTAAAGTTTCAATTTCATTATTCTTAGAGCTAATAGCCGCGGCTAATTCAGCTCTATGTTTCTTCACAAGATTGAGTTGGTTTCCCATCTGCTTTGAAGTCTCAATAATATCTTGTCCCTTACGTTCAATAAGGTCGCTAAACTCCTTAAAATAACGCATACGTTGATATCCTTGGTTAAAATCCTTTGCACTAAAAATAAAAAGTAATTTCTGCTGATTATACCGAGTCTTGTAAGCTGCACTAATTAAACCAGAATAAGCCACCTTAAGATCATTCAATTGCTTATTAAGAGAGGAAAGATTAAGTTCCCCTGATACAATTTCAACATTTAGTGCTTCAATCTCATCGTTTAAATTATCAATCAATTTCTTGCGAGTGGCCATTTGACTTCTAAGTAAGAGAAGCTTATTCAAAGAAACCTCCTTATCATTATCTGACTTTCGAATTAAATCCTGAGTCAACTTAAGCTCATTAAGAATCCCAGATTTACGTTCCTGCAAATCCTTAACTCCCTGACCAAATACAAACAAGGGTAGAAGAGAGAAAGACAAGCAAAAGAAAAAACTAAGTAAATATCTCATCTACAAATGTTTTTTTGATATCTTTTCCATTAATCCTTTTCTTTCCGGTTCGATTTTTAAACTCATTTTCCAATAAGTTAAAGCATCAGCAATATTTCCTAACATGAACTTGGTATCGCCATAGTGTTCAAGTACTTCAGCATTATCATCAGCCCCATTAACAATGGCTTGTCTGATAAATGATTCAGCCTCGTTGTAACGCTTTAATTTGAACAAAATCCAGCCATAAGTATCAAGAAAGGTAGAATTATTAGGATCTTGATTAATGGTTATTCTGCTCATCTTCAGTGCGTCATCAAGGTTTTTTCCGTCAACACTAAGAAAATAGCTATAATTATTAAGTACGCCAAGTTGGTTAGGATTAATCGCTAACACCTTATCGTACATTTTATAACCCAATTTTTTCCTTCCTATCTCATGGAAAATATCGCCCATTGTAGAGTAATAATCAGGCTTCAGTGATGGACGATAAGCAAGACGATCTTCATATTTTTTCAAAATCTCAATAGCCAACTTAGCTTTACCTTGCTGCCAAACAGCGATCGCTTTAATGAAAGGGATAAAGGGATTCTTTACAAAAACATTAACCAAAGAATCAGTTATAGCAGCAATTGAATCATGCCGTTGAAGTTGAAGCTCTATGGAAAGATATCTCTCCCATATCATTTCACTAGAATATTCTGAATGTACAACATATTTCAAATTATCTAATGCCCCAGCATAATTTCCTTTTAAGATATTAACTTGTGATTTCAGGTCAGCAATCAAGGGATTGTTACCAAACTTATTCACAAGACTACCTAACGATGCCTGAATAGGCACCACGCTTTGTGCAGCAACCTGGGGATTAGTTAATAACTTAGAAAGTAACTGATAAATATCCTCAATTGCACCATTAGAGGCAATAAGCTGATTTAGATATGTAAAGTACAAATCAATATTGCCAGTAACCAAGTAAAAGTTACTTAAGTTTAAAAGCACCAAAGCATTGGTGCTATCTAAAAGATAGCAATCGCTAAGTTCCTGCTTTGCCAATTGAATTTTTCCAGCGGCAAGATAGGTATCGTAAAGCATTAAACGATAACGAATATTAGTACTATCGGAAAGCACTAATCGTTTAGCTTCAACAATGGCATCATCATAATTCTTTTGCTTAGTTAGAATGTCAATCTTAGAACCTGAAATAACATCCTGAATTCCATAAAGTGCCTCGGCAACATTTAAGGTTTTTAATGCATTTGGTAAGTCCCCAACCTTCTGATAAAGAAATGCTAAATTGAGGAAATCTTCAATAGCGACAGTCTTTGAATTAACAATTTTTTGGTAAACCCACACTGCTTCGAGATTCTTTCCGGCAAACGCTAGCACTTGAGCATACTGTAAGGCATAGTATTTATTTGAAGAATTGCCATAGTAAGCCTTTGATGCGTAACTTAAAGCTTCATCGACCTTATGTAGATTATAAGAAACAATAGAAAGTTCATAGTAATAGTCAAGATTATCCTTCTCGTAGGCGATACATCGTTTTAGCAACTCATAGGAAACGGCATAATTTTGCATAAATTTATTCCGAATTGCTTCATGGAAGTAATATTTTGCCTTAACACTATCTTCTGCGGCCTTAGATTCAACATGAACCAGCTTTTGAGCAAGCAAGAGATTGGGAACTAAGAATAATGAAAGAAGAATAAACCGTTTCATCTAAAGAAATTTAAATTAACGTTTAGTGGTTAGAAAGTTATTTTCCGGTGTGGCCAAAGCCACCAGAACCTCGATCGGTTTCCGACACAACAGTAACTTCATTCCAGCGTATTTGTTCTACCTTCGAAAAAACTATCTGAGCAATCCTCTCGCCAGGATTAATTGTAAACTCGGCTGTAGAAAGATTCACCAAGATTACCTTCAATTCACCTCGATAATCAGCATCGACGGTCCCAGGGCTATTTAAAACTGTAATTCCTTGTTTGGCTGCAAGACCACTTCTTGGTCTAACCTGTCCCTCAAACCCTACCGGAATTTCAAAGAAAAGTCCAGTTGGGATCAATACTCTTTCAAGTGATTTTAAGACAAGAGAATTATCCAACTTAGCCTGAATATCTAAGCCTGAACTTCCATCGGTTGCATATGAAGGTAAAGAAAAACCACTATGGTTAATGACTTTTATTTCCATAACTCAATAGAATAGATTTCAATTTATTACGAACATCAACTTCCCTAAACAAAAAATATAGTAAGAAGAAGCAAAGCATGAAAAACCTTATCAGAGTAAAAAATATGTTAGTGGTTTCTGGCATTAGCCTACTAAGAAAAAAAAGTGCAATACTTAAAGCAAAATATTCAAATATTCGTTTAAGGTCATAAGGAACAGGAAATATTCTTTGCCCAACAATATAGGATAATACAACCATCACAAAGTAGCTAACTAGCCGAGCCCAAGCACTACCATAAAAACCATATATAGGAACCGTAAAATAGTTAATTAAAACATTCACAAGTAAACCCAAAATTGTAAAAGTCACCGCGAAACGAGTTCTATCAGTAAGTTTAAACCATACGGAAAGATTAAAGTAGAAACCAAAAAAAACGTATGATAAGAGAAGTATGGGAACAATTCCAATACCTGAACGATAATTCCCACCCAAAATCATTTCAAAATATGAAATGTAAAAGGATATAAATAGAAAGATAAACAAGCTTACAAAAAAGAAATACTTTGCTGAATCAGCATAGAACTTCTTAGAACCTTTAGAATCCGAGGTGGTGAAAAAAATCGGTTCAGCAGCAAACCTATAAACCTGAATGAATAAATTAAGAAGTATCGATATTTTGAGTATTCCACCATAAATACCCAGCTGATACATTGGATGTTGTTCAGGAGGAATCATATACTTAATAAAAAAACGATCAGCCATATCATTAACAATTCCAGCAAGACCTCCAATCATTAGTGGAATAGAATAGGTAATAATCTCCTTAATTAATTGATAGTTAAAATTGAGTTTTATCCTTAAAAATTCCCTGTAGAAATAAGCAAGTGTAGCAAGGCTTGCAATAAAATTAGCAATAAAAACAAGAACAACTAGACCAGAATTTTCAAAAGCGGGAATTTTGTGAAGCTGGTTAATAAAATAGGTATTCGAAAGAAAAACAAAATTTAAGGCAACGTTAATTAATATATTCCCGCTTTTGACCAAAACAAATTCAAGTGCTTTGCCATCAAGTCGCAATTTTGAAAATGGAATAGCAACAATAGTATCAAAGAAAAGAATCAGAACGAAAAGAAAAACATATTCAGGGTTAGAGGAGTAACCGAGAAAACAAGCAATTGGATGAAGGAAAATAGAAGAGAAAAGTAAAAATAGTAGGCCGTTGGAAAAAAGTATTAAAAAGGAGTTACTAAAAACTTCAGCATGACTTCGATCTTTTGAGGCAAAACGAAAAAAGCCAGTTTCTAAGCCAAGTGTCAAGAGTATTTGAAGAACTGCAGTTAAGGCATAAAAATCAGTGATAATACCGTAAGTAGCCGGACCAAATATTCGAGTATGGTACGGAACCAAAAGATAATTTATGAATCGACCACCAACACTACTAATTCCATATATAGCAGCGTGGCCAAACAGTGTTCTAAATAGATTCTTATTGGATTCCACGGTTGTTAAACAAAATGAAGCCAAAGTTAAAGGTTATATAGAGATTCTTATTTTCCTTGTTGTAATAATTAAGGAAAATACTTGCAGGCCCAAAAGTAGTTTGATAAACCATACCGGCTGCCCCCATAAGAATAAATTTTGGCCATTTTGGAGAATAGTATGCAGAATAAGTCACATCATTTCGAAGAAAACTCCTATACGGTTGAAAAAAATAGCCCTCCAAACGAAGTTGCAAGTTATTACTCAGCTTTAAAATTGGGATTACTCCAGCAGCTATGTAGCTATTTGCATGATAATTTGGCAGAAAAAGAGTTTTCGAATGTGGATTAGGTGTAAATCCGCTACTTGAAATTAAGGTAGAAGTATAATTTTCAAAAAAACGCTTGCTCGAATATACCCCATCAATAATAACACCCATTCTAAACCCTCTATATATCTTGTGGTATGATTCATTGAGAAAACGTAACTCATACCAATCATGATTAATAATAGCATCGGTGTTTGCCGGCGGGCTTGTAGTACCTGGAGAATAATTTTCATACCCGCTTATATAGCTGAAAGAAATTTGACGGAATATGCCACGATCGGCATATTGCTTATAGTTTAGGCTATTCATTCCGAAACTTGTGCCTACATTTATATAGGTGAAATCGGTTACATCAGGTATATCGCTTTTCAAAAAATCGGTAGTTTGGTAGTATTGCGAACGCTCTATACCGCCATTTGAATTAAGTTTTAAAAGAAACTGAGTGCCAAGTGCGAAACCAACAGAAAATGAACCATACGATTCAGTTTGAATCAAATAGCTTGGCTTAACATCCTCAAAAAAAGGGTCAATCGAACTATTATAGTAGTCGAAACGATTTAAACACAAATTGAGATCGTAGTATACCGGAATTTTCCAAGGGAAATCACGCTTTACACCAAGAAGAAGAGAGCTATAAAGCCGTCCAAATCCAACATTCATATATAAACTAGTTGCACTATGTCGAAAGAATCGATATTCTGCTCCAAGGAAACCCTGATTCATAGAGCTGGAAGAAATATTTCCACCAAAAGAGAGATCTAAAAAATTATCAGTTTGAATCTTCAAATTAAGGTCAAAAGCATTAGCAGTAGAATCATAGTGTGCAAGAGGATAAATGGAAACTACGCTCTTATCGCTAAGTAATTTGAAATACTCACGTTCTAGATCATTCATATTAAACGTCTTATGCTTATTCCTATGAAAAGAACGATAAAAATAATCCTCCTGATTACCCTTTAAACCGGTAAGAACAACCTTGTTAAAAGTTAATTTTGGAAATTTATCTTGAAAAGCAACTCGTTTTGCAGCCAATTCCTGTGGGTTATTTCGTCTATGAACTCTAGTCTTTATGGAATCGATAAATTTGATAGTCTGATCATATCCTGCCTTTTCAATCTCGTCAATCTTATCAAAGTCCAATAATCCAACATCGTTAAAAGAAGTTTCAATTACCAATCCCTTATCCTTTGGAAGCTTATAATTCGTCTTCCCCATAATCATGTTCTCAACCTGAGCTAAAATATTGTCTTCATCAGGGCGTGGCGAATTGTGGCTAACCTGACTACCAATTATGATATCCGGATGAAAATCTTTCTCCATAATATCCCAAGGAAAATTGTTGTAAATACCTCCGTCAAAAAGTAATACAGAATCAATGGTGATTGGCTTGTAGTAAAAAGGAAAAGTCATGCTAGCTCTTATTGAAGAACCAAGGTCGCCGGAAGAACAAATAAATTGACGATTATGATATACATCCGAGGCAACGCAACGAAAAGGAACAAAAAGATTATTAAAATTGTAGTCACAAGAAGCAGAAGCACCAGCAAATATTTTAAGGAATGCCAAGTCCATCTGGTGAGTAGGAATTATATTCGTAGGTAATTTAGGACGTGGAACACTATCTTTGAAACTGATCTTAATTGAGAACTGCCCACTATTCTGTAATCCTCGCTTGAAATAGTATGTGAAATTTTCATCAATAACACCCCTGGACCAGTTTTTAAAATCGTCAGTTCGAAAGAGGGAATCCATTTCGTGGGGTGAGTATCCAATTGCATATAATCCACCAATTATAGCCCCCATCGAGGTACCAGTAATATAATCGATGGGGATACCATTTTCTTCAAGCGCTTTAATTACACCAATGTGAGCAAGCCCTTTAGCCCCACCACCACTAAGCACGAGACCCACAGATTGGCCAAAGAGTAGATCAATTCTTAGCATGATTATAACCAACACCAAAAAAAAACTGTTTACTTTGCCTACAATTTTCATTTTCATCTACTTTTGCATGACAAAGTTACATTAGCTTATCCAAACAATAACCGAATGAAAAAGCTTTTTTTAGCTAAGATATTGATTGCTGTGTCAATGCTATTAATAATAGCCAGCTGCACACATAAAACTGGACCCACAAAGGTTCTAATAAAAACATCAGAAGGAAATATCGTTGTAGAGCTATTTGATGATACTCCAAAGCATAAGGCTAATTTTTTAAAGCTAATAAAAGAGGGATACTACAACGGGCTACTGTTCCATAGAGTAATCCAAAACTTTATGATCCAAGCCGGCGATCCCAACTCAAGAAATGCAGAACCAGGAAAAGTCTTGGGAGACGGTGACCCAGGCTATACTATTGATGCCGAAATACGACCAAATCACTTTCATAGAAAAGGTGCACTAGCCGCAGCAAGAAACTCCGATGACGTGAATCCAGAAAAAAAATCATCGGGATCACAATTCTACATTGTCCAAGGTAAGACCTTCACTTCGCAAGAACTTGATAACCTAGTTGTTAAGGTAAACAACACAAGAAAAACATCAATGTTTTCAAATATTCTGAAACAAAAACTTGAAAAACTGGGAGATAACTACTCACAGCAAGAATTTCAGAAAATAATGGACAATGTTAAAGACAGCGTTGAAAACATTCTTATGCCCAAAAATACTTTTGCTATCCCAGAAGATCGCAGAAAAGTATATATGACAGAAGGTGGAACACCCCACCTAGATGGTAACTATACTGTATTTGGACAAGTGTTAGAGGGCTTTGATGTAATCGATAAGATTGCAAGTGTTGAAACAGACCAAAATGACAGACCCAAAAAAGATGTTGTAATTTTGAAAATATTTGAAAAAATACTATAAAATGCTTGAGAAAATAAAACAACTGGAAGAAGAGATAGAACGCTTCAGCTGCGAGGTAGAAAAATCCTTGGAAGATTGGAGAATCAAGTTGCTTGGAAAGAAAGGAGAAATTACCCAACTTTTTGAAGAGTTCAAAAATGTTATTCCAGAGCAAAAAAAAGAATTTGGTCAACGACTAAATAACCTTAAGAACAGTGCTATAAATAAAATAGTAACACTCAAAGAACAACTTGAAGACAAGGATGTTGATGATACCAAAGAGGACAAAACGCGACCTTCTGAAATGGTTGCCATTGGAACTCGACATCCTATTTCATTAGTGAAAAGGGAAATCACTAGTATTTTTTCTAAGCTTGGGTTTATTGTCGAAGAAGGACCAGAAATTGAAGACGATTGGCATGTATTCTCAGCACTCAATTTCCCACCAGAGCACCCAGCCAGGGACATGCAGGATACTTTTTTCATTGCAAAGAATCCAGATATCCTACTGCGCACACATACTTCCTCTGTTCAGGTAAGGGTAATGCAGAATCAAAAGCCACCAATTAGAGCAATCATGCCAGGGAGAGTATTTCGTAATGAAGCCATCTCTGCAAGGGCACATTGTATTTTTCACCAGGTTGAAGGCCTCTATATTGATG
>DATKVT010000170.1 GCA_035529935.1 Williamwhitmania sp.
CGCCTGTATTTTGCAGGACAAACAAAAGGATACAGTATAACAGTTACATTATGGCTTTTATGTATATAGTCACTCACATAACAAAAATATAATTAATTTTCGAAGCAGAGCTTCGAGGAATTAGACCTAACGAGATTAAAAATTGCTTAGACCCTAACTCCCAATATTGTTAAGTCATCGACCTGCTCCTGATCTCCACGCCAACTTTCAAAGGTCTGATCTAGCAGCTGCCTTTGCTCTTCCATTGGTTTTTCGGCAATGCTCATCAGTAGTTCGGAGAAGCGTTTAACCATGTATTTCTTCCCCTGAGGGCCACCAAATTGATCTTTAAACCCATCACTAGCCAAATAAATACAATCGCCCTTCGACAGAGGAATATCATGATTGGTGAAAGGTTTCATTTTTACAAAGATGGCGACAGGTTGTTTGTCGGCGCCTATAACCGTCAATTCTCTATTTACAGAAACAATATTCAATGAAATATTTGCACCAGCATACTGTAACGTATTGGTTTTGGTATTCAAAATACAAAAGGCCATGTCCATTCCATCCTTTTGCTCTCCAATTATCCCCTTCTGCTTCAGCGCCTCAATCATCAACTCTCGCAACCTATCAAGCACTTCTGCTGCGTTAAAATTCTCCTTGCGACGAACAATCTCGTTTAGCAGCGTAATTCCCAACATGCTCATAAAGGCACCTGGAACACCATGCCCGGTGCAGTCGGCCACAGCAACAAAAAGGTGTTCGTTGGAGCGGGTGGCCCAGTAAAAATCGCCGGAAACTATATCTTTCGGTTTAAAGAGAATAAAGTGATCACCTAAAATGTCTTCAATCGCATTGCCCGATGGCAATACAGCTTGCTGGATGCGTTGCGCATAGGTAATGCTATCGGTTATCTTTTGGCTCTGAGTCTCAATTCTATCACGCTGTGTTACTACTAAGTCACGCTGACTTTCAATCTCGTCACGCTGGGCACTAATTTCCTCATTTTTTTCATTAAGAAGGCTATTCTTCTCCTCTATAATCCGCTTCTGCCTGCGAGTGATTTGTAGCCGTCTGAGTATAAATGTGATCATAAAAACAAGCAATAAAAGACCTATGGAAATGCTAAGAATGATGATCTTTTGTACGTGTGCCTTTTCTTCACTAATGGTATTATCCTTTTCAAGTATCTCTATTTCCTTCTGCTTCTTTTCATTCTGATATTTGGCCTCCATTTCAGCAATAGCCTTGGTTTTTGTTGTACTAAACAAACTATCATTCGTTGCAATATAAACTTCAGCGTAACGATAGGCTTCACTCCAATTTTTCTGCTCCTTATAGGCTCCCATTAAAGATTTTGAAGCAAAATTCTCCAGCTGCATCAAGTTCCAAGCTCGAGATATTACTAATGCAGATTTACCAAACTTTAGAGCCATTTCTAAATAATGTATTTTTCTTAAGGAATCACTCTTTTGAGCGATTTCAACGTATATATCAGATAGATTTACCTGCGCTGTTGCAAGACCATTTTTGTCCGATAACTTTTTAGCTATTCTAAGCGACTGAGTGTAGTAGTGTATTGCATTATGAAAATCACCTATTTCCTTATATGCTAAGCCTAAATTGTTGTAGACATCAATCAAACCACTTTCCTCTCCTAGCTCCTCACTAATTTTAAGGGACTTAAGATAATAAAATATTGATTTTTTGTATTGATTCAAATCACTATAAGCCAAACCAATATTACTATAGTCAATTGACATTCCACTTCTATCATTCAAACTAGAATCTATTTGCAAGGATCTGGTATAAAAGTCGATTGCTTTTTTATAGTTTTTCTCACTGTAAAACACCCCTCCAAGATTTGTGTAACTTGAAGATACTCCTGCTTGATTTTTAAGTTGTTCATTAATTTTAAGAGCCTTGAAATAAAATTCTTCTGCCTTATCGAAAATGCCTTGGTAGTAATAAACATTGCCTAAATTAATATAATTACTAGCCACATTACTACCAAAATCAAGTTTACGACTTATATTCAACGAATTTGTATAGAAATATATAGCCGAATCAAAGTTTCCCAACTCACATTCAGCAACGCCAAGGTTTCTATATGCAACCGCCATCATCTTCTGATCATCTAAGGCCTGAAATTCCTTAATTGATTTTATTAGATAGGTAATTCCAATTTTGTAATCTCCTTTTTCAGTATATATAGCTCCAATAATCCTTTCGGCCTTTGCATGTTGCAAACTATTCTTTCTTATCGAGACTTTGTTTAAGTCATGGCAATGTTCAATAGTCCTCACCACCTGACTAAAATAGAATAAAGAAGAATCCAAATTAACGTTTAAAAAACTATCTCCTATTTGGTTGTAAATTTCTATTCGCGCTGTATCCTGCCTTGCTCGTGCCAAAACTTTTTTCAGTGAATCCACCTTTGAATTTTGCGCTAATACACTACTGAAACTGCATACGATGGATAAAAATATTAAAACAACCAAGCCTTTTTTCATAGCTCAACGGGAATAAGAAATGGGAAATAGATCCACTCAAAGGTATCTTTTTATGGTAATCGTTCACCCTATGAGCCTAATTTTTAAACAACTATTCAGGTCAAACGCATGCAGGATGACATCTATTGGTAAGTTATAATTAGCAGAACAAGAATATTAAAAGCAGTAACAAGATCGATTGAGTTGTTTTCATTACCGATGCTTCACATTCCCCCAAACCGTAACGGTATGCTCACCCTGGGGCAGCTTTAGAACAACATCACCATCTCCCATCAGCGGAACGTTCGCCTTCATACCATCTACATTTACGGTTGAGGGCTTTCTGTCCAGAATTACATAGCAAGGGGTGGTTGCCTCGTTATAGGTAAACTCCAACCTATTTTTGGCGAAACTTGCCCACTTTAGTTCACCGCTAATGCCTTCCATTTCCATGGTGGTCATAAGAGTCTGTTTGGTATAAAAGCGAAGCATGTGCTTGCCTTTTGGGATGATTACCTCCTGCCCGTTACGTGCAAACCATGGCTTGCCGTCGAGTGTAAGTCCAAGGTTGGCTAAACCAACATTTACCGTAATGGTATATGGGGTTGTAATCTCCCATTCATTGGGTATTCGCTCGGTAATGATGGCCTCCCGCGCAAGCACGGTGCTTATGTTTCGGTAATCGCAGACATTTATAACATCTTCAGAATAAAAAGCCGGGCGAATGTTATGCAGCGCTATGTTGTAAGTAATCTGCCGTAACTCCTCACCCGATGGCCACTCCGAGGGAAATCCTCCTTCACCATGCTCGTGGCTTACCACCACATTACAGTCGAATATCAAACGGTTCTCATCTGGAATGGATTTGCGGTATATCCTGCCCAGCTGCTCGAATCGTTCCGGTCCTGAACTCCAGCACATGGATGGATCTTCAATTTGAAGTGAGATATCATACTTTTTGCATAGAGCAAGCGTATTTTCTGTAGATTCAGCAATGTTATCTGAATCTTCAGGCCTAAGGCTTACATCAATTCCAGTGAGCATTACCTCAAAACTTCTCTTGCGATGCTTAATCGCCATTAAATGGTTTAGAAATTGGTCTTTGATTCTAAATGCCAAATCCTTTCGGTAATCGGCAAACTTTCGCCAGCCAATCCTATCCCTTTTCCAGTAATGAGCACTTGAGATATTGAAAAGCTCCTGTGGGTCAAATCCTTCTTGCTGCTCAAATTCGTTGCGGATTACCCTGTTCATTGGTGTAAAGTTTTCCGGTTTGTTAAAACCATCGGGATCGGGTTCAAAATACATTTCGGCGAAATTTACACCATCCCAATCGTCCTGCATGAGCAAACCATCCAGCTCCCTAAAAACCTGCTTACGGCAGCTGTCATCGGCCATATTCATCAACCTGCGCCAGTCGACAAATGCATCTCGACCCGTGGCAGTTTTTTCCCTCCACGCGGGATGCTCGTCCCACATTTTGCGAGTAACCTCAGGGGTTTCGAGCCAGCAGTATATCTGAATGCCGTTTGCGTGACAAGCCTTTATTAGTGCCCTATAGTCGTAAGGGGTATCGTAATACCATCCCGCAGCATAAATCCGCTTTATTTTTCGTTCACGCCAAAGTCGGGCTAGGGAATCAACCTGCAATATGTTAGTATCATAGTTTTCAGGATCGAAATATATCTCTCCAACTCCTCTCTCAGCAATTCGAACTACGCCAAGGTTGTGCTCCAGCCATTCAATAAGAAAGGGGAAACGCGAGGTGCCGTTAGGTGTGTTGGGATCGAACAGGGTGGCTATGCTAATAAATCGTCCCTTCCCATACGATCCAGATACTGCAATAGGTTGGTGAGTAGCCTCCTCATAGGCAAGCACAGAATCGGTTCCGGCTGCGTTATCAAAGGGGTTCACTTCACCTGTGGTAGTCCAGTAAAGCGTGCGCCCCGAAAAGTGTGTATCACGAATATGGGAAACGGCTATGGTGGTTGGCATAAATTTCACGCCAAGCATAGTTGCGAGTGTTGAAGGGCCATCAACCAAAATGTTATTGCCCGACTTTATTGCCGTCAACATCGCCTGAGCTGCAGAATCGTCCAATGCCTTTGCTGTGGCAAAAGGAACAACCACAAGATTGTAACTGGCAAGCGTTCCTCCTTTAACATTACTATCAGGGATTTCGGTGTATCGCAGGCCGGAAATATTAAGAACCATTTTAAGTGAGGACAAGTCATTCTTTTCCTCCAAAGCAAGTGATGCAGTATCGTTGGGAAGCACAAATGCCACAGACGGAATTTGAGAAAGTCCTACGATTCGCTTTACAGGCTGCCGTTGAATACAACTAGTAATGCCAACCAAGGCTAATATTGCGAGAAACAGGAAATTACTGGTTGACTTACGGTTAGGTTTTTTCATAGAGGCGTTAGGCGAAAAAATGATGGAAGGCAAATATAGCGGCGAAAACAATGCGTTGAACCAAATAATAAAATACCCGAAATAGAACTCAACAATTTCTGTCAGGGCATTGTCTCAGATAGAATCCCCAACTTTACATAAATGGGGCGAACCTTGGTTTTTAACTTTCCTAACTTGCTAGCAAAAACCACACCGCCAATGATGCAGGCAACGCCACCAACCATAATGGTTATAGGAACATTGAACATAGTGGCCATGCTGCCAGCAAAAAAGCTACCAAATGGTGCAGTGCCCATGAAGGCCATCGCGTAAAAGCTCATTACGCGGCCACGCTTATCGTCGTCCACAATGGTTTGAATTATGGTATTACTGGCTGCCATCTGGAGCATCATACCCAAACCTACTACCACCATAAGAGCCATGGAGAGGAAGAGAAATCTCGAATAGGCAAAGGAGACGAGTCCCACGCCAAAAATAATGGAAGCTGTCGGGATAATTCTGCCAAGTCCCAGCACGCTGCGTCGCGAAGCCAAAAAAATGGCTCCGGTTAAGGCCCCAACACCCGAGGCCCCCATGAGGAACCCAAAGGTGTGTGCACCACCATGCAGTATCTCCTTGGCAAAAACGGGCATCAACACGGTGTAGGGCATACCCATGAAGCTCACCAGGGCAAGCAGCAGAATTATGTACTTAATAGGTGCAAAGCCAAAGGTATACTTAAAACCATCCTTGAGCGACTTGAATATGTTGCCTTTCCTTCGCTCCAACTTCGACAAATCGATGGTCATAAAGAGCAAGGAAACAATTACAAATAAGTAGCTCAACCCATTCAAAAAAAAGCAAGTTCCCTCTCCGGTGGTGGCAATGAGCACACCGGCTATGGAGGGTCCCAGCAGCCTAGCAGCATTCACCATAGATGAGTTGAGTGCAATGGCATTCCCCAAGTCCTCCTTCCTTCCCACCATGAGCACCAGCAGCGATTGTCGTGCGGGCGAATCAAATGCGTTTATCAAGCCCAACACTATGCTTAACGCAATAATTTCCCAGATTTGAATTATTCCCATGAAAAATAGGATAGACAAAGCAAACGCCTGCAGCATGGCCAAAACCTGTGTAGCAATAAGGATGTGGTAGCGATTCCAACGATCGACCAGCACCCCGGCGAATGGCGCAAGCAGAAAGGTGGGTATTTGTCCAGCAAAGCCAACAACTCCAAGCAAAAAGGTGGAACCGGTTAGCCGATAGACCAACCACGGTGTAGCAATTCGTTGAATCCAGGTTCCGATGAGCGACATGCTCTGTCCGCTGAAGTAGAGACGAAAGTTCTTATACTTTAACGAACGAAAAGTAACCTTTAGCCCTGAAGGCATGCTTGAGCGAAGCCGAGCATATCTCATTTACCAGTCAATATTTTAGGAAGAATTGCTACCAACACATCAACGAGTTGCATAACACATAACAATAAATGTTGCAACAAGCAGTATTCACTAATATCTTGACAAAATTAAAAATAAAGAACGTCCATTGCTGCTTAACAAAGCAGAATCAAGCAAATAAAAAGTATGGTTCACTAAAGTCAGCCATTAACTTTTAACCTTCTCAAATCGTCCATAGCAAACCCACGTAGGCGCTGGTAAAGCTATCGTTATCCAAGCTGTGACCTACGGAAAAGATGAAATGCGTTGTTGAGCTAAAGTTAATTGACCCTCCAACATTGAATGCAGTAGCTGACATACCGTCGATTGTATTGGCTGTGTGGTAGTAAAGCTCTCCACCAAGAGTTATCGTTGGCGAAAAATCGTACTGCACTTCCCAACCAGCAAAAAGCCAGTTTTTATTACCATCTCCGGGATTTATCCAGTAGCCAACGCCACCGTAGGTTGTGAGTTTACGCCACGATTTCTGAATCCACAGAGGAATATAGACTTGTGTTCGTCCGTTACTAAATTCCTGATTTTTCACCGTAGGCACCTCAACAATGGGAAAAACGCCAATCTGAGGTCTATCGTCCGACTCCTGTACAAAGCGATACTTCATGCCCAACTCTGTATATCCGTAACCGAAGTTCGTACCCTGATACCTAATGTAGCTGTAGTTCATTGGTAAAAGAAGGTGAACCTGAACATTTGGAACCAAGCCATAGTTTACCTCCACGTGAGGCGCGGTTCCCAACCACTCATTGCGCTGAAAGGTATTAATGGAGGCAATGTAGTATTCCCAATGCTTAAAATCGACAGGTTCTGGATCATCGGTATTGAATGGCGGACCAGCATAGCCAAGCGGGGCCAGAAGCAGCACAAACAGGCTGAATAAAAGAGAAAATATCCACTTTTTAAAAAACATGGCTCAGGATCTAAATTTCTTTGCAATTACAATATCGATGGACCATCGTCCACCACCGTAAATGAGAAGATAGACGAGGAGAACGGTCATGGCAAAATCGGTCCGGTATTCATGGGCCATGGGCCAAAATCCTTGACCAACCAGTATGGGCCATTTGGTAGTTACAAACGCAGTTGCCATAACAATAAGCAATGGAATGGATGCCAATCGAGTTATAAGGCCAAGAAGAATGAGTATTCCACAAACAATTTCAAACGATCCTGTGAAGTATGCCCAGAACGCCGGATGGCTAAACCCTATTTTCAGGAACCTTGCGGTACCATCCAGCATTGGAAAAAGATATTTCTGAATTCCTTCTGATAGGAAAATAGCACCAACTACCAGCCGAACCAGGATTGTGCCACCGCTATTGCCAGTAAGGAGCATCGATGCTCTAAAATCTCTTGATAACTTCATGTCGCCAACCAATTTAATGCTCTAAGAATACTGCCAGAGCTATATTGGCTATACAACAAGGGAAGAGCCTATTCGGTTTAAAATCGGCAAATACTAAAGCCTAAAAGTTGTAGCTGCTATTCATAAAATTTAACGCAGGTAAGGCATCTCCATCAAAACCGAACAGGGCTCGAGCCTCCATTTCGCCACCCCAAGGCGTATTCTGGTAGTCGGGAGCCCAATACTGCACACCCACGCCGCCGCCATCAATTACCGCTTGGGTAAAGTCCTTCATAAACTGGTATTGCCCTGACAATGTATAGGGATATCCCACTATTGGATTGAAGGAGATTGGGTAGCCCGTGGCATCAACACCGGACCAATAGTAAGCAACTTCCACAATGATTACGGGCTTGCCGTATACTTCGGTAATGTGCCGAATGGTGGCAGCTACACCTGTCACATTGGTTAGCTGGGAGTTTGAACTAAGATAGTTGAAGTAGTAGGAGAAACCAACCATATCGAAATCGGTAACCCCAGCTTGCATAATGCCATTAAGCCACCAATCAGCAATATCTAAGCTGCTGCAGTGCAGAATTATCTTAGGTTTAATGGTAGAGGTAAGTGAAAAGTCGCGAACCGCCCTAATACCGGAATTGAGCAGCTGGGCAAAAGAGGTAAAATCGCTATCGACAACCTTCCCTGTGGGCCACAGCATGCCGTTGCTAACCTCATTGCCAATTTGAATCATTTCGGGAACTAGAGACTTGCTCTTTAGCTCATTCAAAACCCTAAGGGTGTAGCTATAAACACTGTCGGACATGGCAGCCACATCACCATTGCAGCTCTGCCAAGCGGCGGGAGTAGACTGGTTTCCCGGATCAGCCCAGCAGTCGGAGTAGTGCAAATCAAGATTCACCGCTAAATGCAAAGCCTTTGCTCGTGCAATTAGCGCTTCCACATTGGCTAACCGAGCATAAACATCCGTTCCACCCGAACCATTCACGCAAGTTTGTGGGTTAACAAACAGCCGAATCCTCACCGTATTGCAGCCATAGTCCCTAAATAGGATGAACTCGTCCTTCACCTTTCCGGAATCACGAAAGGTATAGCCATTGTTGGCCATTTGCGTGGCATACGACAGGTCGGCACCCATGGAAAACTTATCCCAAGCGTAGCTACTCTTCTGTGATGGTGGAATGGTACTTCCCTCCTCCTTCTTACAGGAGGTTAATAGTGTTGCCACCACTATACCGGTATACAGCAATCGGTAAAAGGTAAGTATGGAAGAGTATTTCATTCGTATTAAGCCAAATAGTCTTTATTCTACTGATGGTAAAGGTAGCGTTTTGAATGTATTTAGATTGGTACCGCTAAATAGCTGGGCTAAGTTATCAATAACAAAAAGATACAATGAATGCGCCTTTACAATCTAACCGTATGCTAGTTGACAAAAGCATCAAGGATTATGAGAGTTTTGGATCGTTGATTTCCATGGAACTTAACCTGTCCTGATATTTATTTTTTGGTATAACAGCTTATTCTCGCCCGACTACAGCCGGAACGATCCTTGCCAAAAAGAAACATCCTCTTTTGTTAGCACATATAAAACCCCTCGCAACGTTTGTATTATAGTAGACAAGAAGCGTGAATTATACCAGAAATTTATGCCTTGAATATTACTACAGAAAGCATATTTATACACAACATCAGCCCCCAACAACAGCGAACTTCCTACAAAAATCTTGTTACTTGTAACTGAAAGCCCTAAGTACATGACAAAAATTTAAATATTCCGATATTGTCTTGATAATAAGCGTTTAGCAGCACAGTTGCGATGTAGGTTAGACCATATTTAAAAATGCTTTTGGCCAGCTTCCCGTGCTTCTTGACCTCGATCGGTTTGA